>SOJN01000123.1 GCA_004376575.1 candidate division TA06 bacterium
CACTGCACTAGTTGTGCACGTTCAGAAACTCAGGTAGGCGAAAAAGCCGTTCCCAAGAGGAAGGACCCCGACACGGGGTGGCTTTTCCCTGTACTCGCTCTCCAGAGCGCCTATTATGGCGTCCACAGAGCTCAGCAAGCAGATGCCAACCGAGGTAGCGATGAATCCATTTCTGACCATGAACCATGTGTTGTAGCTGCTGTAGAGAGGTTCCATCCTTGATGGATCGTCATTTCCGGCGTATGTTCTTCGCGCCTCGTCAAACTTCACCTGAGAGACCAGCAGGCCTGCAAGTGAGACAACCTCAGAGGAAATAAAGAAATAGGCCTTCTTCTGATGGCCGTTCTGAAACTGACCAAGTCCCGGTACAATGAGTGATTTCATCGCCGGACCCAGCCACACGTTGCGCCCTGACTCTTGGGGGGCGAGCTTGGTGCTCAAGGTCTCAGGCTGGCTGATCGCTTGCTCGGTCTCGAACTCCTGCCTTGCCTCCTCAAACACCGAAAGAATCTTGGGAGAGGTGAACACAGGGTCGAGCTCACAATCAGCTTTTAGTTCAAGCATCTTCTTGAACCGCTTCTTGGCCGATTCTGTATTTCCTACCGCAACATATGATGAGCCCAGGATCCTCAGAAGTAAGGTTCTGTCCCCCGTGTCCAAGCCAAGAGTGTCGGAAAGGATCGTTTCAACGTAGTCGATAACGAGTAGATACTCACCCTCGGCATAAAAATCTTCGGCGCGCGAGACGAAGTCATCTTTCGCCCCCACTCCTGTTACAGAAAAGCAGACCACAAGGGCCGCTACTAAAAGACAGAACCTACTCGGCGCCATTAACTGTTTTGAGGGAACTACTTTATGACGAGCAGTTTCACAGCCTTGAAACTGGCCCCAATATTCAGCCTACATATATACACACCAGATGAGACACTCTCACCCGTGCCATTTGTTCCGTCCCAGATCAAAGAATGAGCTCCGGCCTTCTGATTCCCCTCACAAAGCGTGGCGATTCTCCTTCCAGCAAGGTCATACACGTATAAGCCGACCCTTTCCGGACGTGACACCTTGAAGACAACGGTGGCCCAACCGCGACACGGGTTGGGGCTGACAACCAGCATGGGCTCATTCAAATTGGCTTCCTTGAGATTCCTTGTCTCTTGAACTCCAACGCCGGGGGTGCTTGTAACAACATCAATGTTGTCCACATACCATCCGGAAAACTCTGTTGAAGCGTCCGAGCCGAAGTCCAATCTCATCTCTACGATATTGCCGATGTTTTCTGAAATCTCAAAGATCGAGTGTACCCATCTGCCAGAATGGCCACCAAAGCCTGGCTCTTCGTCAAGACCAGATATCGACTCGATCGGATATTCCTCTTCAGGCTCAACTAGGTTCCAGGAGGATCCTCCATCAGTCGATATTCTCACGTTGCCGCCATCGAACCAGGGCTCAGCCTCGTACCAATGGTAGACGCAGAAGACGACTCTTGTAAGCGCAAGGTTCTCAATCGAGATCGGAGGACTCGTCAGTTGCCACCGGATATTCTTGCCATAGTACCCATCGAGGTTGGTGGCCGAGCATTTTTCTCCAGAATAGGCTCGGTTGGGCCCCACACTTCGGGGCTCGCCCCACTCCCAGGTGCTCTCTTCTCCTGGAAACCAACCGCCATTATCGTCCTCAAAATCGCTGGAGTAGTAAAGATATCCAGGCACAACACATTGAGCCTCGGTGAGCGGGCTCTCATTGTGTACAGTGTCGACTGCCGAAAGCCTATATGAATAGCTCTTCGTGAGCAGCACCTCTTTGTCTCTACACAAGTTGTGCGCACCAACTGAATCTGCAGGAATGGAACGGAACTTGATCCCTTCTTTGTATATGAAAACTGAATCGAGTCCATCGAGTGGGTTCCCGACCGCATCAAACATCGGGTTGTCCCACTCAATGACAACAGTATCCGGGCGGTCTACACGCACGGTCACATTGGTGGGAGGACCAGGTGGCGGGGATTCGCCTGGGCCTGCGAGGTACATATCCCCATAGTGTTCTGGGAACAAATGAATCCCCTCATGCGGCCAGATACCATTGTGACCACCAGCGTCTCCGTCCTGAACTCCGATCCAGGCACCGAAAGCCCGGTCTGTCTGAGAGTCTATATAGTAGAAGATCGCACCAAGTGCAATTTCAGCCTCAAAAGAAACATACCCATCAACATCGCTGATACCGATCTGAAATTCCGTCTCAAGAATTGATGAAAACCAGGGCGAGAAGAACAACGAATCTCCCTGTGGGTAATGCATCAGAGAGTACTTGCCTTCGACAATGATGTCAAGCGTGTCGTTGTTGTTATCGTCTGCCCACAGGGTGACAATATCTTCACCTGATAGAACTGAGTCGCCCAGATTCGTTACCGCAATTCTCAAATAGGAATAATTGTGGGAAGCATACAAGAAGACAGAACCCGAATCGGTCGGGGTATCTGCGCCCCTCACGTCAGAAATGTCATAGCGGCCCGCATCAACCCATTCCCCTAGCGTATCCACATGCCCGTCGAACTCTATCTGAGGCGATTCGACATAAGGGATCCAGATTTGATATGGATTGCTCGCCCCAGAGACCTCAGGAGCAGACAAAAAGAACAGAAGGGTAAGAGCCGCTACCAACAATGAGTTCTTGAACAATATCAGACTCCCTGCCTTTCCCATATATTCACCCGTTGTTCTATATATCGCAAGATGCATGCCAATCACTCCTCTATCTGGCAACATACTAAGTACAAACATGCTATAAACTTACCAGTCGTTGTTCCCCACCGGCCATCCGGGACCGCCGGTGCTCCTGCAAACCATGCACTAATCTGGGGAAAAGAGTATCTTGTGCATCACAGTCTCGCCCCGCTCAAGAGCCACTCCCTTTTCCCAGGTTGCAGATGAGGGTCCTATCAGCTTGATGAGGTGCTTCCCTGGGAGCAAAGGTATCGGTTTCGTAAGAGGCGTCGTATCCTTGTACTCCCCATCTATGTACACGTCAGCCCACGGGTGAACCTTCAACATCAAATATCCGAATTCATCTCTAAGACTGATGGAAATCCTCGTCGTTTCACCGCCAGTCACATTGATGTGTGTGACATAGTCTGGAAACTGAGCGTTAGCCAGGATCAGCTTGTGCCTGCCATGATCCAATCTCAGGAGCCTGTTAAATGGTGTCGTATCAATCGAGTCGCCGTCGATATGGACAACTGCCCAGGGTGTTACATTTATCTTGACGAAACCAAACCTCTCTTTCGGATGGAGAGTAAACGCAACACGAGACGTGTCTGCCTGTTCTATGGACACTTTTTGACCCGTTTCTCCATATCCCTCCCGCAGGAGTACAACCTCATGCTCTCCTGGGGTGAGACCCGCTATCAGGGCAGGAGTCCTGGAGTTTTGCGGAGTGCCGTCAACAAAAATGTCTGCCCCGCCAGGCACAGAGGTAACCAGAATGGCTCCCGTCTCCACCTGCACAGAAGGTAGTACCATCTCAACACCCTTAGCCGACGTCTCCTCTGTTTCTTCATGCACGGAAGGAGCTTCTATTCCGACCTGAGGCTGAAGCGGATTCAAAGTATCCACAGGACTTTCGGGTTTGAGTCTGCCCCCAATTATGCCGCCAGCGATCAGAACTGCCGCCAAAGCTGTTAGATAGAGGTATAGCCCTCTACGTTTTCGGCCTTTGGCAGGGGCGATTGTCAGCACACTTTCTTTCTTGCCACCGAGATAGTCGACCAGAATTCTCTCATCCAGGGTGAAGGCTGACTCGTTGGAAAACACCTCGAGCTCCTGGCTCAAATCTTCCATGGACTGGTATCTTCTGGCAGGATTCCTATCAACCATTTTGGAAACGATACCAGCAAGTCTTTGAGGACAGTCCGGAACAATCTTCTTTATTGGCTCTACATCCTCAGTCAACTTCTTGGTGATAATCGCTGAATAGTTGCTGCCCTCAAAAGGCCTTACTCCCGAGAGCATCTGGTAAAAGGTGAGGCCAAGTGAATATATGTCCGCCCTGGCGTCAACTTCTTCTCCCTTTATCTGCTCCACGGACATGTAGCTCGGGGTTCCGAAAAGCTCACCATCAATTGTTATTGAAGGCAGAGCTTCCGAGTACGCAAGTCCAAAATCGGCCACCTTCACAGCACCATCATAGCCCAGAATGATATTCCCAGGCTTGATGTCTCTATGGACAATCCCCTGGGAGTGGACGAACCCTAGACCCCTGGAGGCCTGAGAGACCACATAGGTTGCCACATCAACAGGCATTCTCTTCTCTTTGGCCAGGACCTCAGCAAGGCTCAATCCTTCCACAAATTCCATTGCGATATAGTAGAGGCCGTTCGTCTTACCGTAGTCGTAAATATGGGCTATTCCGGCGTGTCTTATCTTTGCAACCGCCTTCGCCTCACGGGAGAATCGCTCCACACTCTTGTCATCTTTGGTCAAGGAAGGATGGAGAACCTTGAGCAGAACATCTCTGTCAAGTTGGGGCTGACGAGCTCTATAGGTTGTGGCGGCACCACCTTTTGAGAGAACCTCCTTTATCCTGTATTTTCCTATCATCTCGCTCATCGTCTCTTTATTACACCCCATTCCTTAAGCCTGTACTGGAGAGATCTCAATGAGATACCCAGAGCATCTGCGGTCTCCCTCCTGTTACCACCCATCTTCTCAAGGATATCCAGTATGAAAGCTTTCTCACGCTCAGCCAGAGAGGAGGAAATAGTCTCTTCCCTTACGTCCCTCATCTCAAAGGTGATCTCCTTGCCAGTGATCTGGTCTGAGGTTGAAAGCAGAATTGCGCGCTCTATCGTATTTTCCAGCTCCCTAACGTTGCCTGGGTAGCTGTATCCGGTCAATCTCGACACTGCCTCATCAGTTAAACGCTCAATCCTTTTGCCGGCTTTGTCAGCATATCTCTTCAAGAAGTAATCGGCCAGAAGTGGAATGTCCTTCTTTCTCTCTCTGAGAGGCGGTATGGTTATGCTGATCACATTCAACCTGTAGAACAGGTCCTCCCTGAACCTCCCCTCCCTCACTTCCTTCTTTATGTCCTTATTGGTCGCTGATATGACTCTCACGTCAGCCCTTCTTATTTTTGTCTCGCCTACTCTCCTGAACTCTCCTTCCTGCAGTGATCTCAACAGCTTCGCCTGTATTGGGTGGCTTACGTCACAGACCTCATCAAAGAAGATGGTTCCACCATCTGCGACCTCAAAAAGGCCCTGTCTATCCTGAACTGCACCAGTGTAAGCGCCCTTCTTCGAACCAAAGAGCTCGCTTTCAAGAAGGGTCTCTGGAAGCGAGCCGCAATATAGAGGCACGAAGTTTTTCTCCCTTCTTGGCCCGTTATAATGGATTGTTCGGGCTGCCAGTTCTTTGCCGGTTCCGGTTTCTCCGAGCAGCATGACGCTCACATCCGAATCTATGATTCGATCCAGAAGCTCAAAGAAGCGGAGCATCTTCGGACTCCTGCCGAGCAAGCTCTCGTAGCCGTATATTTTTCTCACCTCTTGCCTGAGCCTAACGTTTTCATCAAGCAAAGATTCATGCAGCCTTGCATTCTCAATCACAGTTCCTGCCTGATTCGCAAATATGGTTAGAAATTCCAGATCCTCATCGGAGAAGACACCCTTCTTGCGGGTGTTATCCACGTATATCGCACCAAACAGCCTATTCTTAAGCAGAAGTGGAACACACATTATGGAGATTATGTTGTGTAGTCTCACAGATTCAGATCCCCTAAAACGCGTGTCCACCTTTGCATCGTGAGTGAGCAAGGGCTTCCGGTCATGAAGAACTGAGCGAACGACGCTGCGAGAAATCACGCTCAAGTCCTTCACATCTTGTTTTTCCATGTTTCTGGCTGCGGCAATCTTCAACTCATCACTCGACTCGTTTTTAAGTATGATGAACCCTCTCTCAGCATGGAGAGTTTCAATTGCCAGGTCCATCACTTTGTTGAGAAGCCGTTCCAAAGATAGAATACTGTTGAGAGTCTGGCTTATCTCAAACAGAGTCTTGAACATCTTTTCTTTAGAGTAACTGTTTTCCATCAGGCTTCCAGATAAAGACTTCTAATCCACTGTGAATAACTCGAAGCGAGACCGGGAGCTGTTGTCAAATGAATCCAACGCCTTCATACACCATAGGAATGTTCCTCCAAGTGTCAGAGTATCCTTCAAAGGGTAGTTTGTCGAATTGGATGAGATCCCCTCCACAACCCATATTTTGTTTTCGGGTGGATTAATCTGCTCTACGGTCAGCGTGTAGGTGAACTCGAACTCGACATCTATACCTGACCACTTGAAAGTGACAGGATTCTGAGGTGCATAGATTATGGGAGAGAGGGCTACTGGAATATCGTATATTATCCTGGTTATTCCAAACGAGTCGGAAATAGAACGCCTCCCTGCGTTGTCCGTGGCAAGCAAAACGAGATCTCTGCCGATCAGATATTCGAGGTTGTTGCCTGGTAGGCTGTCGTCAGGAAGAGTCAGACCGAAGCTGTCACTGCCAAGATCCCTCATGGGCCAAACCATAGAAGTATCCAGACTGAGAAAGACGCTGTCACTCAGCACCCATCCATCTGGATCCAGGACCTTAGCGGAAAAGATCGCATAAAGGTCGTTGCCGGTGCTGATACTGTCGTCATGGGTGGTAGCGCGTATCTGAGAGAACACTGGCAACCGATCCAGTTTGAAATCGACTATTGTTGGGGACCCAGGAACAACTTCGACCTGGATTGTCTCGGCAGAACAAAACTCCTTTGAGGCAACAGCAGTATAGGAACCGCGTGGGACTTTCTTTATCTCATATTCTCCTGTACCGTCTGTGACTCCAGACATGAGACCGGGCTTCAGTTCTATTCGCACGCCTTCAATATATCCACTGTTCCAGTCTCTCACGGTGCCGGCCACTACCCACTCGTCCTTGAACCGCGGAGATTCTGGATCGAGAGGATTGAACCTTTCCGCTCTGCAAGAACAGATGAAAAACAGAAGAAGAACAGCCAGCCCTGTCCTACGCAATTTGACCCCTTGTGGACAACTTTCCAATATAAAACTACACCTAAACTGCTCTACTGTCAAACAATATTCAGATTTTTGCTGCAGATATTGCACTCTAGTGGTACCAGTCCTTCGATCCATAAATCCGATGACGAATTTATTCACTCAGGACTAGTGCTGAGTGAGCAATTTGAATCAACATCCCTTGAATCAAACGTCACCGTAATTGCGAATCGAAGTACTAGCTAGAGGGTTGACGTGCTCCGGGCCGGCTGGTATAATGGGTGGGAAGCTTTCCCAAAGGAGGTTGAACTGGGCAAGAGGATAACTCGTTTCCCAGCCTCTAATCATGTCAGGCCGGAGTGGCGGAATAGGAAGACGCGGCGGACTCAAAATCCGTTCCCCGGAGACGGGGGTGGGGGTTCGATTCCCTCCTTCGGCACCACACTCCAATCAGCAGAAAACGGTGGAACGGAAACGGAGGGGAGAGAATACTCTCAGAGCGGATCAACGAAATCGGGGAGATCAAAAAGTCACCTGGTAACACTTCACAAATCATAAGACGGAGGTTCAGAATGGGTGAGGCCAGTCCGCAAGTCGCAGAAGCGATAAGAACGGCAATACAAATGGAGAAGGAAGGACATGCATTCTTCCACCAGGCTGCGGAGAAGACCAATAACAAGCTGGGAAAAGAGATGTTCGAAAGGCTTGCAGCTGAGGAGATCGCGCACATGGAAACGTTCCGGAAGATGTTCGACTCAATGTCGGACACTGAAGACTGGCGCGCTGTCGCCTCCGAGCTGAAAAGTGTGACCACACCCCCTCTCTTTAGTGAGGCGAAGAACAAAATGAAGGCAGGAAGAGAACCGGGTGAGGTCGAGGCGCTCAGACAGGCGATGGAGATAGAAAGAAAGGCGATAAAATTCTTCAACGAAGCCAAATCAAAAGCAAATGATGAAACGGCCAAAGAGATATTCGAAAAAGTACGCCAGGAGGAGGAATATCATCACGCACTACTTCAGGCGCAGTATGACAGCGTAACAAATTCCGGCTACTGGCTAGACGTAGCAGAATTCCGTATGGATGGGATGTACTAAACCATCTTAGATCTCAGATCTAAGAACGCAGATCTCGCACTCAGATCCGTTCTAGGGGCGAGGCCCGACGCTCGCTTCAATCATTTTCCAGCATCAACTCTCCTGATTCAAATCGGTTTTTCCGCGCCGTTTGGGCGTCTGCTCCAGCGACGGGTCAGGCGGAAAAAAGCCTTATCAGTTGATCTTGAAACGTAAACTGTTTGCGTAGAGTTCGACTCCGATGAAAGCCACCGCATCTTGATTAGATTCCGTGCCGAACATATCAATTGCAACCGGCCCACACCCAAGAAGGTCAATTCGGGCCAGGGACACACTGTTATCGGCTGAAAGCCACTCTACGAACCCATCAACTTCGTAATCCTGTTCATCACCTGATTGAACCTTATAGAACCAGTCCAACCAATCTTGGGCGTCGGTAACAGGCAGAACAAGCTTTATGTTGCTCACATCGGTCCATTCGATTGGATCTGCCTCCGGAAACCGATCCGATGCAGCGTCATCTTCGGTCAAGGCTAGAGACCACTTAATTTCTTCCACTTGCCTGATCCTCTGTGATTGAAAATTGCCCATCTCGACACGAAAGGAAGATCGATTGATCCTCCTTTCCTGCGCAGGGCTCTTCGCGGAAATCTCTTCACCTGTTCCCTTTTGAAGGCGAACGCCGCTCGGATGAATCGATATTGATAAGAATGCAGCTTCAGTAGAGGATGCATCCAAGCGAGGAAATGTAATCTCACGGATATGAGCATCAAAAAACTGATTGACGCCTAGGCTTTTGCCTTCTATGTCACAACTATGGACTTCACCACTACGGGTAACCAAACCGTTTTTGAGTGTCGCGGAAACCCATTGGAACAAGCTCAATGGTGCGCCCATGCCTGCTTCCACATAGAAGTTCTCATATGATCGAGACACAGGTCGCTTCCTGAGGGAGTATGTGCGTAGACCACTTCGAACCGCTGTTTTTGTTCGTGGGGAGCCCCCACTAACCGATTTGACGAAGCCGTATGATCGCTCGTTATCAAGATGAAAAGCATATGGCCCTTCACGTCCAGCATCCCTTGGAGACATTTTCCCTCCCCTTATATATGATCTTGAATAGCGTCTGAATGTGTCGGTGTAGAACTACCCGCACCATAAGATAAACAAGCTTTTCGGAAGAAGCCTAGAATTTTCCGCCTAACGCTGTTTATGCCGATCCGCATAACACCCCAAACACTGTGTCGATTGCCGTATAAGACCCCTCCGAAAGACGCATCGCTTCGGGCATAAGCAATGGAATTGCAGGCCGTTGCATCGAGGCGTTGTTCCTATTGGGATGTCTTACACGAATCAGCATAAACCCTCCATGATGAACTCAGAGCCCGTCAACGGGGCTGCGAACGCACGTGACGCGACTTGTGTCTACCCTAGTATACCTCATCCACTATATTTATATAGCATATATCCATGACCCTACGCAACCCCCAAAAAAACCCCAAAGGAGTGCGATCCATGCATGTGGTGTCTAACTGGGGCTGGGGACGGTGTCACTTTAAGGCCATTTGCTCGGTGTCCTCCGAATACTCGAAGGATTTTCAACTTAACAGTTTGACATTTTGGGCCATAAGTTTATACCTGACCCCATGGTTCTGGCTACTGGTTGAATGCAGCAGAATTCCGTATGGATGGGATGTACTAAACCATCTTAGATCTCAGATCTAAGAACGCAGATCTCGCATTCAGTGCCCTTGCATCCAGGGTAGAGGTGGGGTGGGATGCTTTTACAATTTGCCTTGATTCACCCTGAAGGGTGAACCATCTAAGATCTCAGATCTAGGATCGGAGATCTCGTATTCAGTGGTTTTGTAGCGGCGAAGTGGGGAACCTACCTCAGCTTGCCTGACGAAGCTAGGGACAGCGGAGTCTGGAAGCCACGGAGGGCGAAGGAGGGTCCCCGCGCCCATCCCCCTGGGCAGGGAAACCCTGCCCCTACACGAAAACAGAATTGTCATTGCGAGACTCGCGGAGCGAGTCGTGGCAATCTGGCACAAGCAGATCCTTCGGCTAACGCCTCAGGACGAAATATGCGTCACGCCCTCTCCGATAGCGTGGCTCTATTTCGTTTCGTAATTTCGAAGGGGACGGGAAGTCGGAGAGCAGAGCCCGTCGAAGCTAACAAAAGCGAAGACGGGGAATTTCGCAGTTTCGGGTGTATAGGGGCCGGCGTAGTCGGGCAAAGCCCGTCGCGAAGTCCCACGTAGCTCTGCAGAGCGAAGTGGGGAAGCTCAACGAGGTTGAGCGTAGACGGGTCACCGGCATTGCTTTTCGAGCTCTTCCTTCAGCAGCGGCACCACTTCAAACAGATCTCCCACAATACCATAGTCCGCAACCTTGAATATTGGCGCTTCGGCATCTTTGTTTATTGCCACTATACATTTTGACGTACGCATACCCACCAGATGCTGGATAGCACCTGATATTCCGCACGCAACGTACAGATTCGGGTTCACAACCTTGCCGGTCTGACCCACCTGATCTGCGTGGTCTCTCCACTCTGCGTCGACTGCTGCCCTTGACGCACCGACAGAACCTCCCAGCAGCTTGGCCAATTCCTCCAGAATCTCAAACTTGGAGCCGTCCTTCAGACCTCTTCCACCAGAAACGATTATGTCTGCTTCCGCCACATCTGGAAACTCTGTTTCAGGTTTGAGGAATTCCTTCACCCTTGCCCTGATAGTCGAAGCATCCACGGCCGCATGCACATTGGTCACTTCGGCGGTAGCGCTCTCGTCCTTCTCTGGGACGGGGAATATCTTTGGCCTTATGGTCGCAACGTAGGGCTTCTTGCCTGAAATCTTCACCTTCGACACTATCTTTCCCGCGTAGATGGGCCTGGTACCGACCAGACCATCATCATATGAGACATCTGTGCAGTCAGAGGCGATTGCCACTCCAAGCCTTGCTGCCACTCTTGGAGACAGATCTTTGCCCCTGGAAGAGGCAGCAAAAAGAACCATCTCAGGCTTGGCTTCTTCTATCACCTTGCACACGGCTGCGCAGTGCCCTTCGGTAGAATAGACCCCAAGATGTGAGTTTTCGACCAGGTACACCTTGTGCGCGCCGTATGAGGCAAGGAGTTTGTCCAACCCTTGAAGTTTGTCGCCCACCAACACGGCACTCACAGAACCAGAGGTCTTCTCAGCAAGTCTTTCGGCTACGCCCAGGACTTCGTAACTGGCGCTTCTCACCTTTCCATTAGAATGTTCAGCAACTACAAGCACATCTCCCATGGTTTTCAACTCCTTTGTTCACAGCACCTTTGCTTCTTCCCTCAAGCACCGAACAAGCTCTTTCACTGCTTCGGCAAGTTCGCCATCGAGGATTCTGCCAGCAGAACGCTTCGGTGGATAGGTAAGCTCAATCAGATGGGTCTTTGATCCGGCTTTCCCAACCTCATCCGAAGAAATGCCGAGGTCGGCGATAGTCTTTGTCTCAACAGGCATCTTCTTTGCCTTCATCATTCCCCTCAGCGAAGCGTATCTGGGCTCGTTCAGCCCCTTTTGCGCTGTCACCACTGCCGGCAAGGAGGTCTCCACGACCTCTATGCCGCCTTCCACTTCTCTGTGCGCAACCGCCTTCTTGCAGTCACTGTCAATCTCCAGCTTCGTGACAACCGTCACCTGGGGTAGATCGAGATGCTCTGCCAGAGCTGGCCCAACCTGACCCGAGTCATCCTCAATTGCCTGCTTGCCACACAATATGAGATCGTAGTCGACCCCTCCAATAACCTTGGAAAGCACATATGCAATTACCATCGGATCCGAGCCTTCAAGCGCTTCATCCTTGACATGGATTGCCCTGTCAGCCCCCATGGCAAGACCACCACGCAGAGCCTCCTCATATCTGCCAGGACCCACTGCAACCAGAGTGACCTCACCACCAGATTTCTCCTTGATTCTGAGCGCCTCTTCAATCGCGTACTCATCGTATGGATTGATCACATAGCTGATATCACCTCTGTCTATATCCTGCCCACCCTGTGCTATGCCCAGAGAAAGTTCAGTGTCAGGAACCTGTTTCAAACACACTACTACGTTCACCGTTCTCTCCTTTCTGGAAAATCTTCAGGAGTACCCACCCGCCCTTCTTCCCTCTATCCCTGCAAATCTCGAAACTCTCACTCTCTGAGGAGACAACATAGAAGTTCCGGTGTCTCCGTGCCCTCCAAGCCTGTCTCCTGGGCGCCCGGCCGAGCGGAAACCCCCAATCCTGCCATACTCGTTCGACTTTATCCACACGGTAGGTCTTGCCACGCCAGATGAAAGAGGCAGGCATCCCGTCTTCCTCAGACGTCTTTACCACAATCTTCGTGCCCACAAATCTATCCGCCACACGATCTCCTTAGGATTTATCAGTCTCCTTCTCTCTCTTTGGGCGTCTTCGCTGAACTCCGCTTGCCGGGCTCGTCTCCGCCAGAGGGCACCATTTCGTTTCCCATTTTCAGCTTTCCAATAGCATTTCTGGCAGCACGTTGCTCTGCAATCTTCTTGCTCTTTCCGTGCCCGGTACCGGCAACCTCACCGTCAACCAGGGCCTCGACGGTGAAAGTCTTTCGGTGATCAGGCCCTTCTTCGTACACTACCCTGTATGTTGGATTACGTCTTCCCTTGCGGGTGGTCGCTTCCTGAAGCAGCGACTTGTAGTTTTTTTTCTTCGGAATGGACTTCTCTCTGCCAATCAGCGTATCATATATGAACTCCCTGGCCTCTTCCAATCCTTCTTCTAGATATATGGCAGCAATCAATGCTTCGTAAGCATCGCCGAGAATGGATGCTTTCCCTGCGCCTCCCGACTTTAGTTCTCCTTCTCCGAGCTGAAGGTAACTGCCCAGATCTATCCCTCTTGCCGCCTCTGCCAGAGCCACCTCCCTAACAAGGTCTGACCGCCAATCCGTCATCTCGCCCTCTGAGGCACGGGCTTTCCTTTTGTACACGTATTCTCCGACCACCATATCCACGATTGAGTCTCCCAGAAACTCAAGTCTCTCGTTGGAAAGGCTAGAGTGCGAGCTATGAGTGAGGGCCATGTCCAGAAGAGAAGGATCCACAAAATAGATCGCCATCCGCTCCTGAAACTCCCTCAGGGAGTCAAGCCTCTCAGGAGTGACAACTTTCCGTTTCGACTCCGGCTTCATACTCAGTCTTCTATGGCTCTGAGGACTATGGAAACGTTGTGACCGCCGAACCCAAAGGAATTCGACATAGCGATACTGACCTTTGAGTTTCTCGCTTCCCTGGGCACATAATCCAGATCGCATTCAGGATCAGGGTTTTCATAGTTGATGGTGGGCGGTACAACTCCGGTTTCGATGGTCAATGCTGTGGCTATAAGCTCCACTGCACCCGCAGCGCCAAGAAGGTGACCAGTCATCGATTTGTTCGAACTGATCTGCAATTTGCGGGCGCTTTGATTGAACACGGACTTGATTGCCGTAGTCTCAAACTTGTCGTTCAGCTGAGTCGATGTTCCATGGGCGTTTATGTAATCCACATCTTCAGGAGAGACTCCCGACTGTCGCACAGCCAGGGCCATGGCTCTTGCGGCACCTTCTCCTCCCGGAGCAGGGGCGGTTATGTGATATGCGTCACCACTCATGCCGAATCCAATAACTTCTGCATGTATTTTGGCGTTCCTTCTTCTTGCCCTATCCAGCTCCTCTAGAACGAGAACACCTGCCCCTTCAGCCATGATGAACCCATCCCGCTCCTTATCAAAAGGTCTGGAGGCTTTTTCGGGTTCCTCATTTCTAGTGGAAAGCGCCTTCATCGCAGAGAAGCCGGCAAGAGACAGAGGTGTAACGGGCGCTTCTGATCCACCCGTTATCATCGCATCAGCCATGTCAGAGGCGATGATTTCGCGGGCGAACCCTATTGCGTGAGCACCTGACGCACATGCCGAAACTGTAGAAAAGTTTGGCCCCTTGGCACCCAGCTTAATGGATATGAATCCGGAGGCCGTATCAATTATCATCATGGGAATGAAAAGAGGAGAAACCCGGCTGGGACCACCTTCGTACAACCTCTTATGCTGCTCCTCCCAGGTTCCCACCCCACCAATCCCACTCCCTATAAGCACTCCTATACGTTCAGAATTCGAGGACACGTCGATCCCGGAGTCCTCAATAGCCTCCAGGGCGGCCTTGTATGCAAGCTGAGTAAACCTGTCGGTTCTGCGAACCTCTTTTCTATCCATGAAGGTTGCCGGTTCGAATTCTTTCACCTCTCCAGCTATGCGCACAGGGAAATCTGTCGGGTCAAATACAGCTATGCGATCAACACCGCTCTTCCCCTCCACAAGGGAATCCCAGAATTCTTTCACGTTGGAGCCGATAGGAGTCACTGCTCCAAATCCAGTTATTACAACTCTTCTTGCCAAGCCGCTACCCTTCTTTCTTCTCTCCCAATTTCTTCCCTATGTACTCGACTGCCTTTCCAACTGTTACCAGTTTCTCCGCATCATCATCAGGAACTTCTACGCCGAACTTCTCCTCGAGAGCCATTATCAGCTCCACAGTATCGAGTGAATCAGCTCCAAGGTCATCAACGAAGCGTGCTTCTATGGTCACTTGAGCTGCATCGACTCCAAGCTGGTCAACAATTATCTTCCTGACCTCTTCTTCCAACGACATCCTCACACCTCCACTTTTTACTGATTCATTCCCAGAGACTCCGGTGACGACACCCAAAACAAACCCACGACACAGTCGGTCGCCATCGCATCCACTCCACCTACATAGCCAGCCCCCCATCAACCCTTATTGTCTCGCCAGTAATGTAGGACGCTTGATCGGAAGCAAGGAAGAGGGCGGCCTCAGCCACATCCTTGCCGGTTCCCATCCTTCTTAGGGGTACCGACTGCAAGTACTTCTCTCTCACCTCGTCTCCAAGCAAACCGGTCATGCCCGTATCTATAAATCCCGGAGCGATTGCATTAACTGTTATGCCTCTGAAGGCAAGCTCCTTTGCAATCGACTTCGTGAAGGATATTATTCCGCCTTTGGAGGCTGCATAGTTTGACTGCCCGGCATTTCCAAAAATGCCAATCACAGAGGAGATGTTTATTATTCTACCACTTTTCTGTTTCAACATAACCCTGGAAATAGCCTTCGTGCAGTTGAATACACCTTTCAAGTTCACGTCTATCACCGAGTCCCAATCCACCTCGCTCATCCGAATAATCAAATTATCCCTGGTTATGCCTGCGTTGTTAATTAGTATATCGATACGCGAAAATCCGTCAAGAACATTCTCCACAGCAGTTTTCACTGTATCAAAGTCAGACACGTCGACCTGAAGGCCGAGAAATCTTCTGCCTTTTCCTTCTATCTCAGTCTTTAGAGATTCCATCTCGTCCGTCTCCACATCCCAAGCCGCCACGTCTGCTCCTTCCTGAGCAAACCTCAACGCTATCTCTCTGCCAATTCCCTTAGCAGCACCTGTCACTACAGAAACCTTCTCTTTTAGTCTCACCTGGGTATCTCCTGCTCCAGTGCCTTGACAGTCGATTCGAGACTCTTTGTATCAGCAACGCTATACATGGCAACTTTTGAGTCTGTCCTTTTCAGAAGGCCGAGCAAGACCTTTCCTGGCCCTACCTCCACAAAGCATTTGGCTCCAAATCCAAGCATCGTTTTGATTGAGTCAATCCACAGGACCGGACTGAGCATCTGCCTTCTGAGAGCATCGCCCACACCTTCTGAGTCCTTCACCATCTTGCCAGACCAGTTTGCAACCACAGGGGTTGTCGGGTCAGAGATCTTGGTCTTGAAAAGAACCTTGGACAATTTCAGTGCCGGATCTCGCATCAGCTCAGAGTGAAAAGCTCCGCTCACCTTAAGAGGCATGACCCTCTTGGCTCCCCGGGAATTGGCCAGCTCGGATGCAACCTTCACAGCCTCAGGTTCACCGGATATGACTACCTGATGAGGAGAGTTGTAGTTGGCGACGGATACAATACCATGTGTGGATGCCTCCCTGCACAGTTGTTCCACCTGGTCGTAATCCATTCCTACGATTGCTGACATGGTCCCTGGACTCTTCACACCCGACTGCCACATCAGCTCTCCTCTGAACCTGACCAAATGGAGGGCATCGTCCAGTTCAAGTGAGCCAGCAGAAACATTCGCCGAATACTCTCCCAGGCTGTGGCCAGCCACTATGTCCGGTCTGATTCCCATACTTTTCAGTAAAGCATCACCAACAACACTGTGCAGAAGTATGGCTACCTGAGCGTTTTTTGTTTTGCGGAGCTCTTCTTCGGGACCCTCAAATGACAGCGAAGCTATGTCCATCCCCAGTATGTCGTTTGCCTTCTCGTAGGTTTCACGAACGGAGGGAAAGGATTCGTAGAAGGCCTTTGCCATCCCTGCTCCCTGTGACCCCTGTCCCGGAAAGATAAATGCAACTCTCATTTCTACCACCTGATTACCGCGCTCGCCCAGGTAAGGCCCCCGCCAAAACAGTCCAGGAGCACGATGTCGCCCTCGTTCAGCCTTCCGTCCTTGTTTGCTTCATCAATGCATATTGCAATGGAAGCGGCTGAGGTATTGCCAACTCTATGTATGTTCGTGTATACCTTCTCTTCAGGCACACGCAATCTTTTGGCCACCGCCTTTATTATCCTCATATTAGCCTGGTGCGGTATGAAAAGATCCACGTCTGCTGCAGTCAGCCCCGCTCGCTCTAGAGCAATCTGGCCTCCATTCACCATAGCCCTCACCGCATGCTTGAAGACTTCATTTCCTTTCATCTTTATATAGTGCATCCGTTTTTCTACAGTCTCCACTGACGCAGGGTTTCTGCTCCCACCGGCAGGAAGGTACAGGAGTTTCCCGAGGGAACCGTTAGCGGCAGCAAATGTGCTCAGTATGCCCCTCTCTCCATTGAGTGATTTCATGACACAGGCACCCGCTCCATCTGCAAGCAATACACAGGTTGACCTATCCGTCCAGTCTACGATCTTGGAAAGCGTTTCGGCTCCGAGCAGTAGAAGTGTGTTGTACATTCCCGATTCCAGAAGGGCCCTCGCTATCTCCAGACCGTATAGAAATCCGGAGCAGGCCGCACTAACATCGAATGCAGGTATGTTCTCCAATCCCAGTTTGCTCTGCACGACACATCCAGTGGAAGGAAAGAGCATGTCCGGGGAAGCTGTTCCAACCAGAATGATCTCTATTTCCTTCAGATCTATCTTCGCATCTTCTATCGCTTTCTTGCTTGCGAGAAGGCCAAGATCGGAGGTAGCTGTCTTCTCGTCGGCGATTCTTCTCTCCTTAATTCCTGTCCGCTCCACAATCCATTCGTCTGACGTATCCACCATCTTCTCAAGATCGTAGTTAGTAAGAACCCTTTCTGGAAGTGCAGAGCCTGTTCCTATTATCCTCGCCTTCTTTGCCACGCTTCTGGTCCCCCTTTTCGCTACTCCTCAAGGTGTATGCCGCGCCAGTTCTTCTCTAATATGTTCGTTCACTCTCCCCTCCACGTAGTTGCAAGTGGAGATGAGGGCACTCCTTATTGCTCTGGGTGTAGACTTCCCGTGACAGGCAAAAACCACACCATCTATTCCCAGAAGAGGCGCGCCCCCGTATTCTTCGTAGTTCATTCTTTTTATCATTTTCTTGAACGAGGACTTCAACATCAAGCCCCCCAGTTTCGCCTTAAGTCCACCTCTTACTGACTCCTTCGCAGATTGGGACACATAATCGATAATCGCCTCACCAAACTTCAGTATGGCATTCCCAACAAAACCATCGCAGACTACAACATCTGCAACACCATCGAGTATGCGGCTTGCCTCAATGTTCCCTACGAAGTTAATCAGGTCAGCAGATCTCAGTAATTCATGCGTAGCCAGAGTCAGGTCGTTTCCTTTGGAATCCTCCTCTCCCATACTAAGCAACGCCACTCTTGGGCTCTCTTTCTGAAAGGAGTAACTGAGATAGATCGACCCCATCATAGCGAACTGGAGCAGGTTGAGTGGTTTGCAGTCTGAGTTGGCGCCGACATCAAGAACCAGGCTGAACCCTACCTTCGTAGGGAAAAAGGCTGCTATGGCTGGACGGTTTACCCCCCCGAGCCTACCGAGAGTAAGCAGTGAGAAAGCCATGACCGCGCCTGTGCTTCCTGCACTGACGAACGCGTCGACTTTGCCTTCTTTCTGCATCCTCACTCCAACCCCAATGGATGAGCCGCGCCTCCTCCTCACTGCCATTGACGGGGACTCATCAGGTCCAATCACTTCAGAAGCGTGAACAAGTTCGACAGACCTGCCCACCCCATACCTTTCCAGTGACTTGCCTATCCTCTTTTCGTCTCCAATAAGAAAAGCACTAAACTGCTTGTCTTTGATGGCTTCGGCCAGGCCCTGGACAATTGTGTCCGGCGCCCTGTCTCCACCCATGGCATCGAGAGCAATTCTTGTCATAGTTACGTTTCTGTACTGATTACCTCTCTACCCTTGTAATAACCACAGTGCGGGCAAACCCTGTGTGGGGGCTTGGGCTTTTTGCACTCTGGGCAAATGGATATCGCTGGTTCATCCACCTTGTAGTGGGTGCGCCTTTTCCTGCTTCTTGTCCTGGAATGTCTTCTCTTGGGAACCGGCATCTCTTCTCCTCTCTCGCTAGCGCTTGAACTTCTTAAGAGCCTCCCATCTTGCACCAACCATTTCTCTACTACATGAACACCTGCCCTGATTAAGATTCTGCCCGCATATGGGACACAATCCCTTGCACTTCGGCGAACACAAAGGTTTGATAGGAATAAAGAGAAGAATCGCGTCCCTAATGCTGGAAGCGAGGTTAATCACATTGTCATCGTAATAGTAAGTCATTGCATCTGCCTCGGAAAGTTCAATCTCACGAAAGGCCGGAACTGCTCCGGCCTTTCTATAGTAAACCATGATTCGTTCGGTGCGATTCATTTCATATCTTCTTAGACACCGCGAACATACCAGATAGCAGACAAAGGAGACGGAGCCCCTAACATCAACCCCGTCGCCTGTGTTGAAGATGGACATCTTAGCTCGTGCATTGCCGTCCAGATCAACAATATCTCGCTTTAACGAGAGAGAATCCAGACTGCAGTCAAACTCCAATTCTGCCTTTCCATCGCGCAGCTCCGACATATCCATCTTGAGCTGCTTGCACGTCTTACTCACCATTTCTTGGTCCTCAGATATTCGTCCATGGCTTCTGCCGCCTTCCTCCCGGCACCCATAGCCAGAATGACTGTTGCCTCGCCCGTGACTATGTCACCTCCAGCAAAAACCCCCTTCATCGACGTCTTACCAGTTTCCTCGTCCGCAACCACGTTGCCCCACTTCCCAACCTCCAGACCAGGGGTGCTCTGAGGAATGAGCGGGTTGGGACTCTGGCCAATGGCAACCACGACTATGTCCACATCCAGCTTGAACTCGCTCCCTTCTATGGGTATGGGTCTCCTCCTTCCAGACTCATCAGGCTCTCCCAACTCCATTCTAATACACTCCATCTGCTTCACCCAGCCTTTTTCGTCCCCGATGATTCTAACAGGATTGACCAGGAAGTTAAACTGAATTCCTTCTTCCTCTGCATTCTCTATCTCTTCAATTCTCGCCGGCATCTCTTTTCTCGATCTTCTGTAGACATCGTAAACGACCTCTGCGCCCAACCTCAATGAAGTCCTGGCAGCATCCATGGCAGTATTGCCGCCGCCAATGACAGCCACCTTGTTCCGAACCTTTATGGGTGTGTCATATTCCGGAAATCTATAGGCCTTCATCAGATTTATCCTGGTCAGCCATTCATTTGCCGAATAGACTCCATTGTGATTCTCGCCCGGTATTTTCATGAACCGGGGAAGGCCCGCCCCCGTTCCTATGAAGACTGCTTCGTATCCTTCTTCAAACAGCTCCTCCACGGTCCTTGTCTTTCCCACCACGAACCCGGTTTTTAATTCCACACCAAGCTTTCCCATGTATTCACACTCGCGAGCGACTATGGTCTTGGGAAGACGAAACTCGGGTATTCCGTATACAAGAACCCCGCCAGGCTTGTGAAGGGCTTCAAACACGGTGACAGAGTGGCCGAGCTTTGCCATGTCTCCGGCTACAGTAAGCCCAGCAGGTCCGGAGCCGACAACTGCAACCCTCTTGCCTGTACTGGGCGGAATCTCAGGTACTTCAATCTCAGCGTTCTTGGCCTCATAGTCCGCGACAAATCTCTCCAGAGTTCCAATCGATATCGGGTCTCCCTTCTTACCCAGCACACAGGTCTCCTGACACTGCACCTCTTGAGGACACACCCTGCCGCAAATGGCAGGAAGGATGTTCTTCTCTTTCACCTTCCTGGCTGCGCCTACGAAATCCCTATTCCTCACGAGATCAATGAAGCCCGGGATGTCAATCTCTACCGGACAGCCATCTATGCATTGGGACTTCTTGCACATTATGCATCTTGTGGCCTCATTGACTGCGTCTTCCTCACTGTAGCCAAGAGCGACCTCATTCCAATTGAGAACTCTCTCTTTTGGAGCCTGTCTCTTTACAGGAATCTTGTCCAGCAACAATTTCTTCTTTGCCATATCATTTCCCGGACGAGAGCTTTTTCCTATAGGCCTCTACCGACTCCTTCTCCTCAGGCAAGTACATGGTGAGCCTCGACATGAGTATGTCAAAATTGACCTCATGCCCGTCGAATTCAGGTCCATCCACACAAGCAAATTTCGTCTTGCCCCCGACCTCTACTCTGCAAACACCACACATGCCAGTGGCGTCAAGCATAAGAGAGTTCAGGCTGACAACTGTCTTGATCCCTTTGGGCCTGGTAACCTCAGACACCATCTTCATCATTATTGCTGGACCAATTGCAGTAACCTGGTCTATTTTGGTCCCCGAGTCTATCAGTTCCTTAAGAGCATCTGTGACAAACCCCTTCTTCCCGTATGACCCATCGTCAGTCGTAATAGAAATCTTGTCGCTGAAGGAGCGCATCCTCTCTTCCCATATGAGGAGCTCTTTGTTGCGCGCTCCAAGGACAGAAATAACCGCCGACCCCGCCTCTTTGAAAGCACGGGCTATCGGATGTACAGCAGGGATGCCAATTCCTCCTCCCACGGCAACCATGGTGCCTATTTTGGAAATCTTGCTTTCCCTGCCCAGAGGACCAATAACATCAGAAAGAACATCGCCCTCTTTCATCGTTCCCATCTCCATGGTCGTCTTCCCCACCTCCTGTATCACCAGGGTTAGGAAGCCCGTATCCCTGTCGAAGTCGGCGATGGTAATCGGTATCCGCTCACCCTCCTCATGGAGCCTCAGGACGACAAACTGGCCGGACAGGCACTTGCTTGCCACAAGAGGAGCGTTGATAACATATTCGTCTATATCGGGTGCAAGTTCCTTTTTCTGGACTATCTCATTCATCGCACATGTCCTCTTAAGACGCGACAGATATGCTGCCAGGATGCTGACTCACCACTTCACCAATGATGACCGACACAGCAGTCTCCGGAACAGACTGGAGTGCCTTGAGAAAGAAGTCGGCTTTGGTCTCATCAACGGCTACCAGAAGTCCCCCGGAGGTCTGAGCATCACAAAGTAGAATCTTCTCTGTTTCACTGACAGAGGAATCAAAATCGACTTTAGGAGTGATGAAATCGAAGTTTGCTCTTGTTCCACCCGGTACAAAGCCCTTCCCAGCGTAACCTGGGGCCCATTCAAAGAACGGAACCTTTCCCGAAAAGATGTTCAAGCCCACATTGCTCTGCTCTGCCATTACAAGAGCATGCCCCATGAGGCCAAAACCTGTCACGTCTGTGCAGGCATCAACCTCCGTCTTCATCATCAGTTCTGATGCACGCCGGTTTAGCGTCCTCATGGACTCGTTTATCGCCAGTATAGCCTCTTTTGAGGCCTTCCCTCTTTTCAAAGCTGTTGATATGACACCTGTGCCGATCCTTTTAGTCAGAACGAGTACATCCCCGGGCCTGGCACTGGAAGCAGTGACAAGCTTTTCTGTCTCAATAATACCGGACACAGAGAGACCATATTTGATTTCTTCGTCCTTGATTGTATGGCCACCAATCATTACGGCACCGGCCTCTCTCACCTTGAAAGCCCCACCTTCCAATATCCTGGTTAGTATATCAATGTCCAGTTTGGTTGGAAAGCCAACTATGTTGAGAACCGTCAGAGGCTTCCCACCCATAGCATACACATCGCTCAAAGAGTTTGCGGCGGCAATCTCACCGAAGGTGTAAGGGTCATCTGCAATCGGAGTAAGGACATCAACTGTTTGTATGAGAGATCTCTCTTTGTCTATTGAATAGACACCAGCATCCCCCACACTGTCTATGCCATAGACTATGTTAGGATGATCCCACACTGTGATCTTCTTGAGGACCTGGACCAGGTCCTTCTGGCAGACCTTGGCGGCTCACCCAGCAGCTTTGGTCATCGATGTAAGTTTTATCTCATCCATGTCAAACCGTAATCACCTTTGACGCGGCAGTGAATGTCTTGACGATTTCATTCTGATTCGAAACTTTGCCGACGCCAAGCTTGTCTTTGATCCTGAAGTAGTCGAGACATGTTCCACACACAAGCAGACCTACGTTCTTCTTTTCCATCTCTTTGAGTATGTCCAGCACTTCGCTCCCACTTACCGTGAGTTTCACTCCGGAGTTCATGAAAGCGATGTGGGTGGGAAGCGGTTCGACGGCCAGTACATTTGTAAGGAAAGCTTTCATTAATATCTTGCCAAGCTCATCTTCACCGTGGCCTATCCTGTCCTTGTTGAGGAATACTACATTGCCCACGTTCATGCGTTCAGCTCTCCACTCTCCTGACCTTCTTGTGAACAATCCCAGAACCATCCAGAAGTTTGGTCACTTCTTCCAGTCTCTCACAGGGGAAAACCAGCGAAAAACCGCACTCCGGATCCACTTCAGGTGGGCTGGAAACCACCCTCACCTCTATCCCATTCTCCCTGACCAGCCACCCCGCTTTTGACACCATCCTGACATCAACGGGAAGATAACATTCTGTTGCCATAACTTTTTGTGGCGGAGGCGTGTAGGAATCGAACCTACCAGTCCACAGAGTGCAGACCGACTGGATTTGAAGTCCAGCAGGCACACCAGCACCTATCCGCCTCCACTCTTGTAGATGAGTCAGACTCGGTCTCAAGAGAACAACCCAATATACATAAAAGCCCGATTTTTGTAAAGGCCTTTTTGCCTATCCTGAGCCCTGGTAAGACGGGGCGAGGCCGTGGGATGGCGCGGGCACGCACCGCGCTGTTGTGTTCTGGAAAACCGCTCAATCAGACACGGGCCAACATTCCTGGGGAACTGAATGCCTCTCCCCTGCCGGGGGACAGAAAACGCTTGACTGTGGAGCTTGCCGAGTATATAAATTGCAATGAGGCAAGAGAAAATAGGCAAAGCATAAAGATTCTCAAAAAGCCCTTAAAGATGGAGGAAAGCGATATGAACATCCCGAGATTAGCCTCTCATGGAGGAGATTTCCCTGCCTGGATTATTGTCAGCACATTCTTCACAATCCTCACTTGCTCGTTCACGAGCGTCGATGCTCAGACTCTGCGAGAACCTGCACATCGGCCCATCAGAGATGGTGGAAGCCTGGGAGACTGGACAACACATCTTGATCTACCGGCACAGGATCCCGCATTACGCAGACCCGGTTTTCACAGTCTGCGCCAGGACATCCCCATATCAGCTTCCAACACCAAGTATGTGACCGGACGGGAGTTAGAACTGATAAGCGGCGTAATTAAGAACGACTTCCTGATCAATGACGACACCACGGGCGTATGCCCCAAGAAGTATCCCGCTGCTGCCATGGACACAGCTGGCAACTTTGTACTAGTCTGGGAAGATTGCCGCAATGGTTCGTTTGATATTTACGCGCAGCAGTATGACGCATCCGGCGCGCCAGACGGTCCAAATTTCAGAGTAAACGATAACGCAAGCCCGCACCACCAGCTACGCCCCTCTGTCGCAATGGACCCGAATGGGAACTTTGTGGTCGTCTGGGAGGACTGGCGGAATGGTCACATCTCTGACGTGTACGCGCAACGCTATGATGCATCCGGAGTACCGCAGGACTCAAACTTTCAGGTAAATGAGCTCTGGGCCGAGAATTGGCATGTTTCAGTTGCAATGGATGGCTCTGGCAGCTTCGCCATTGCCTGGGCAGATTTCAGGGCTTCCGACATCTACTGCCAGCGGTATGACTCATCAGGAGCACCGCTCGGGACAAACTTCAAGGTGGACGACAATCCTGATACAACATATCAAGTGGGCCTGTCAGTTTCCGTGAATTGGTCTGGGAGTTTTGTTGTGGCGTGGGATGATGACCGCGGCGGTAACCATGACATTTACGCGCAACGCTATGATTCATCAGGAGGTCCGCAAGGACCCAACTTCAGGGTGGACGATGACACACTCAGCGAATGGCAGCAAGATCCTTCAGTTGCGATGGATTCGTCTGGGGGGTTCATTATTGCCTGGGAGGACTACCGCAATGTAGGTTCAGATATCTACCTACAGCGCTATGACTCGTCTGGTGTACCCCTGGGCTCGAATCTTAAGGTGAACGATGATGTGGGATCAACCATACAAAAGTATCCATCCCTGGCAATGGACCTGTCAGGGAACTTCGCTGTAGTATGGGAAGACAACCGAGATGCTCAACCTGACATCTACGCACAGACCTACGACTCATTGGGAATACCGCAGAGTTCAAATTTCAAGGTCAATGATGACGCGGGTACAAGCGAACAAGGTGATCCATTTGTTGCAGTTGACGGCAATGGTGACTTCGCTGTAGTCTGGCATGACGAGCGCAGTGGACATCGTGACATGTACTCACAGCGGTATGACCAATTCGGTTCACCACAAGGTTCTAACTTCAGAGTGAACGATGACGAGGGGTCGACTTTCCAGGAATTCTCCACCGCTGCAATGGACGCAAATGGGAATTCTGCTGTCGTCTGGGAAGACTGGCGCAACGTCGATTCTGATATATACGCACAGCGCCTTGACCCATTTGGAACACCTCAAGGTCCGAATTTCATGGTCAACGATGATGCAGATTCGGGTTACCAGTGCATGCCTTCGGTTGCAATGGATCCTTGGGGAAATTTTGTCATCGCTTGGGTGGACCACCGTAATGGTTACGACGGAGACATCTACGCACAGCGCTACAACCCATTGGGAATAGCAGAGGGGCCCAACCTCAAGGTGAACGACGACTCAAACTCCACTCACCAATATTACCCATCGGTTGCAATCGATGGGACTGGAAATTTCGTTGTGGCTTGGATTGATGGCCGCGATGATGATTTGTATCTTGACATTTTTGCGCAGCGCTATGACTCATCAGGGACGCCCCAAGGTCAGAACTTCAAGGTTAACGATGATTTGGGCTCGATGCCACAGGAGCTTCCTTCGGTCGCCATGGATTTATCCGGCAACTTTGCTATCGTCTGGCAAGATGAGCGTAATGGTGAGTCCAGCATTTATCTGCAGCGCTATGACTCATCAGGAATGCCGCAGGGTCCAAACCTGGAAGTGAATGACCATGAAGCTTCAGCCGAAGGGCCCACAGTTGCAATGGACGAGGCAGGAAACTTTGTCGTCGCATGGCAGGATAGGCGCAACGGGCGTCCTGACATTTATGCGCAGCAGTATGACTCGGTTGGAACACCACAAGGCTCTAATTTCAGGGTGAACGATGACATTGGTTCGAACTATCAATACCGTTCCTCAGTCGCGATCGACCCGGAGGGTGGCAGGTTTGTGGTCGTATGGACAGATCTCAGGAATCCTGACGGTGATCGCGAACTGGTTGCGCAGAAATTTGAAAATGGGACACCAATTGGCCCCAACGTTCAGATAAATGAGCCAGACTCATTCCCATATAATCACCAACTTTCATGGCCGTTTTGTCTTGCCTCAAACCACAACGCGGTTCTTTTCACATGGGGAGACAACCGCCGGCACAAGAGTATGGATATTTACGCAAAGCTCACAGATTGGAACATCTTGGGGATCCAAGAGCGTTACAGGGCACAAATCTCCACAACCAGGCTCAGAGTGTATCCGAATCCGTTTCGAAATAGCGTCAATATATATGGGGTCAAGACCACGCTTCAGGTCTATGACCTCTGTGGGCGATTGGTGGCGAGAGCCGAAAAAGGCGTCTGGGATGGTAGAGACCTGATTGGTCGTGACGTCCACTCTGGCATCTACTTCCTTACAGCTCAGGGCTGCAAGCCAGTCAAGGTCGTGAAGCTCAGGTGACAGTCAAGAGAAGGACTATATTGAGAATCTTGTAGAACGATGCCGCGACGTACCGGGCCGGCATGGACTTTTGGTTCTCTTTTCGTTTGCCTCCATCGGCTAACGCCGACGAAGGACGAAATATGCCACGTGCCTTCTCACGAAGGCTCGAACCTATTTCGTTCGTCCTTCGTCCTTTTTCTCCAGTATTCAGCTATTCGCAGTTGGGAGTTTGCAGTTTCTTCTTTGTACTTTGTACTCTGTACTCTGTACTTTGCCTTAAGGGCGGGTGTCTATTCTTATCACGCCGAGATCCACGACAACGTGCTCTGGGTCTATTGTTATCTTCCCAGGTGCATTGCTCAGGCTCACTCTCTCCCACGTCGGATAAATCAGCAGCGTATCAGCCATTATTGCAAGAAAGTAGTCATCATCCACAAGGTTTTCAAACTTGAAATTGCCATCCTGGTCCGGCTCCGTCCCATCAATTACATATATATCAAGATGCTCCGGCAGAGCCTCCAGATATACTGGTTCGGTCCTGTACCTCCGTATTCGGCGGTAATCGCGAAGCAGCCCAATTCTTAGCTGCGAAGCAGGATTGCCTTCAACCACGATCGATCCTTGCAGAATCCCATCAGTTACCTTTGAGACCGGGAATCTGTACCCAACAGGGTAGCCTTGCTTTTCTGCCCTATCGAACCAGATATCCGCTTTAGCTGAGTCACCCATGTGTGCGTATATGTTACCCAACCGATAGCAGGCACCGCCTGCGATGAAGTACCTCGCCTCATCAGTGAGCAAGACAAGCATCCTCTTCCTCTCAGGTGTCGGGAGGACATGCAGCAAAGACCACAGGAGGTCCGAACACGCCCTGATGTCGTCCCCTTCTTCAAATCTTTGTTGATAGTATCTGAGGAGCGGCGCTATCTGGCAGTTTTTTTTGTAGTACTGCTCCAAGTACTCATTCATCTGGCCAGCCAGGAAGGTCCTGTAGCTTCTGCTTTCCAGAAGACGATAGGCAGCATCCACACCTGCCTTGTTCAAAGCCATTGGGTCGAATCTAGACCATCTTGTGTAGAGAAACTCTCTGGCACCTATTCTGTGTTCGTTGTCTCCGAACAAGACGACCGTCTTCGGGGGTTCCGTTGCCCTGTTCGGTAAATGCAAGATCTCTATCATCTCGTTTTTGTAATCATATCGTTCTAGCCAGAATGCATTGAAGAATGTTGTTGTGATAAGGACCATTGCGACTCCTATGCAAAAAGCATAGGCTAGGGATCTGACGCTTCTCCGCCAACCCAGTATGGCAGCCATCCTGTAGAAGAACAGACCGAATACGAAGGACGCGACGAGGGTCAGAACGAGGAACCAGATGAAGACCAAGATCATCCAGGGAATGTAGGGCTGATAGCGAAATACCGCAAATTGGTACCAATAGGGTCTGTACGACAACAAAAAAAGAAAGAAAATCGCAGCAGTGACAGCTCCAGCTATCCCTCCGTCCCGCAGAAGAGACAGTCGCCCCTTAAAACCGCTTAAGGATACGGTATTAAGGTCTCCGGCCACACCCCTGTGGCTCCAGATGAACCATAGTCCGCTACCGAAAATCCCGAACACAATGACGAAGATTAACTGCCCGTGCCAGTATAATATAGTAAATCTTCAACATGCCTGAACCCGAAGAGCCTCATAGTACTGCCGAATAAGAATACAGATAGAATAAGCAAGCCTGCTGTCAACATTGAGCAGAAGAACACAGTCCACAATGACCTGCTGTGAATAAAAGGCTTGAATCTGAAGTTGGGATTCAGGGTCTTGGCGACTATTACCAACCCGATGACTGAAAGGACTACGACGGCTATGCCGTACATACCGTTTGGTATTATCCAGAGCCCCCAGGAGACCGGACCGGTCGGGCATGATACCGGCCCTCAGCCGACAGGAATGCTGAAGATCAATTTCCCAAAGTCGGTGAAAGAGAACAGACCAGCTAATGACTTCGGGATGATATATCCTTCCGAGCGAGGTAGGGTACGAGCCATTAGATACGCAGTATGAAGTACCGCCCAGATCCCACCAAGAACTGCAAACACAATCCCCGATTTGATGGACTTTCCCATTAAGAACCCCCCTTATGGAGTAAGCACACGCCTCCGGAACCCGCAAGAATATCATACTCTACAGACGAATCGCGTCAAACACATTTTGTCCTCTATTTCACTTTTTCGAAAAGGTGAAAAAGTGGGTGTGTTTGGGAATATTTTGCAGTCCTGCGGTGTAGCACTATATGGACGAGGAAGGACATCACACAGTTCAACTCCTCAAAAGGAGGTGAAAAGATGAAACGGCAGAGTAGAGATCTCAAAGAAAAGTATGGCTATATCCTGAAGCTTTCGCTGCTTCTGGCGCTGTGCCTCCACCTGGCGGGCTTTGTGGCCAAGAAGGAGTTCGGGCTTCACCCCATCACACCGAGACCCATAGACAGGCCAGATACCTTAATTGCGGTGCCGATGCCGGAGCCGCCTGAAGAACCTCCCGAGATTCCAAAACCGCCGCCCTCGGTTGTACCGGCAAAGGACGACGACCCTGACGTCGTTGTAACAATTCCGAAGCTGGACAAATTGTGGCACCGTCCGCCGCCGCCAGACTCTTTCATAATACATGATGAGCCGCCAGAACCGATCAGGAGGACAAATCTACAATACCCGAAACTCGCAAGACTGGCCCAGCTTGAGGGGACCGTCTTTGTGTCGGCGTACATTGACACAACGGGCAAGGTCATCAGAGCACATGTCGCACAATCCGCACACGAAATCCTGGACACCGCAGCTCTTCAGGCCATTAAACAATGGCAGTTCAGTCCGGCAATGAACAGGGATAAACCCGTCGCAGTCTGGATCACCGTACCGGTCACTTATAGACTGAAGGAATGATCTAGTCATAAGATCTAAGTTCTAGGATATAAGACACCTATCAGCTGTCTGCCATCAGCTCTCAGCTACAACCTTGCGACCTACGGCCGCTGGGAAGGGCGTCGGGGGGGATTCTGATTTCTGCCCTCCGATGGAGTTTATGCTCGGCGAAGCCGAGTGCGAAGGATTTTCAACGATTTGCCCTCCGACTTCGCCAGACTGCGCCCTTCGTCGCTCCGTCTGGCTTCACTCAGGATCTTCGACAATTTTCATTTTGAATTCCCGAGCGTAGCGAGCGTGCGGAGGTCCCCTTCTCGCCTTGTGAATCCTATTCTATCAAGGTATTCGGCAACGGGGACTGCGAACTTTCGGGTGGTCTTGAGAATCTCTTTAATCTCTGTCAGTTTGAGCGGGCCCTTTTTCTCTACCGCCTTGGCTATCTCTTTCTTCCCCTTTTCCAGAATATCCTTGTGGATGAGAATATCCTGTCTGATTCTCACAAGACTCCCGGAATCAATCAGAGAATAGAAGAGCTGACTGGAGTACTTTGAGACTACATCATCCTTGGAGGGTGGACTGAAACCACTATCAAGGAAGAACTTCTCGATCTTGCTCCTCTCCTCGGCCTGTTCATCAGTCAACTCAAGGCTAATCCGAGCCAGCTTCACCCTGTCTCCCACCACCTGAAACTGAGAGCTATTGGTGAGAAACAGATCAAACGTCTGCGGAGCCATCTTCATTCTGACTCTCAACTCTTCTTTGGACATGCCCTTCTGGAGGGGGTTTTCCTTGTGGTACTTTTCCAGTATACCTGAGGTTCGCTCTCTTATCTTTTTCAAATATGATTTGTCGAAAAGTATGTCACCCAGCCTCTCCGCCTTCCCCTCCTCTGTAACAACTCCTACCGCCTTGTGAAGCTGCTGCTCATCTACGTCGATGCTCTTTCTGAGTTCGGCTATGTACACCAATCCTGTGTTGAGATGGGCTGAAAGGATGTTGGATAACTCACCTGATGCCCGGGCTTCTAGCACATCAAGAACGATCCGATCCGACCGCTTGTGTTTCCTGGGGTTCGAATCCAGTATGATTCCTCCTCCCAGCACCCTCATTGGGGAATAACTGCGGACCACAAATCTGTCGCCAAATTTGGCAGCGGCCTTCTTCTCGAGTCTCAGCTGCACGTAACCTCTTCCTCCCGGTTCGATCTCTTTCTTGCCAAGAATGGCGGTTCTCGCAAGCACCTCTGCACTGCCAAGATACACCTTGACTCTCGTCCAGTCTTTGAGTTGAGGGACATTTTCAAGCAACTCGAGTCTGGTGTCAAACATCACCGAGGATTCTAAGTACCCAGGTTCAGTTACGATGTCCCCTCTCTGCATCTCATCTTTGCTCACACTGGTCAAATTTAGCGCGACTCTATTCCCGGCAAGGGCTTCATCTCTCTTTTCATTATGCACATGAATCTGCCTGACACGAGTCTTGATCCCTTTGGGGTAGACGACAAGCTCATCACCCTGAACAACTCTCCCACTTGTGAGCGTTCCGGTAACCACAGTTCCCACCCCTTTCAGAACGAATACCCTGTCAATGGGAAGTCTTGCTGGTCTGTCATAGTCTTTCCCCGGAAAGGATCCCAGTGCAGAGTCAAGCTCTCCCACTAACTGGTCAAGACCAGTGCGGTTCTTGGACGAGATTTTAACAATACGACTGTTTTCAAAGTGGGTTTTTTCGAGGAGCGTTTCCACATCAAGACCCACCAGTTCTGCCATCTCATCTTCAACGAGGTCACATTTTGTGATTGCTACCACCAACTTCTTCACACCGAACAGCCTGATTATCTCAAAATGTTCCATTGTTTGGGGCATTACCCCCTCATCCGCCGCTACCACCATGAGAGCGACATCCACTCCGCCCATTCCAGCCAGCATATTTCGCAGGAAATCTTTGTGACCGGGAACATCAATGAGACCAGCTCTTCCGAACCGGGGAAGATCCAAAGGAGCAAACCCCAGATCAATGGTGAGGCCCCGCCTCTTCTCCTCTTCCCAGCGGTCCGTATCAACACCGGTGAGAGCCTTGACCAGCTCTGTTTTCCCATGGTCCACGTGACCTGCAGTACCTACTATAGCTCCCATTGGATTTTACGCCATAATCGACTTGAAAATGGCAATCAGAGGCTTTTCATCTTCAGGCAAGATCGTCCTCATGTCCAGATTAACCATGTCCTCGGATACGGTGGCGATGACCGGGGGATCCTGCTTCCTCAACAGTTTCGCGAGCTTCTGTGCAGAGTATTTCTTTGACTTTATCCCAATAGCCCAGGATGGAATCTTCAAGCCTGGACAGCTGCCGCCGCCAACCGCCGCTGAAGATTCGACAATGCTGATTTCGCACCCCTCTATCCTCTCCAACTGTCTTTGTACTTTTTGAGCTCTTCTCTTGATGGTTGGGGCAGCAAGCATGATCATAAGTAGATGTGGGATCTCTCCCATAGGTGCATCTGAATAAAGGTAGATGGCAAGAGTCGCAGTCAGGGCAGACAGGGTGAGTTTGTCCACCCTGAGGGCCCTCATCAATGGATTCGACCTTAGCTCCTCTATCAATTTTCTCTTGCCAAGTATGATGCCGCACTGAGGTCCACCCAGAAGTTTGTCTCCACTGAATGTCACAAGGTCCATGCCTGCCTTGACAGCCTGTTGCACAGTAGGTTCATCAAGCCCAAACATGGAAAGATCAACAAGGAGACCACTTCCAATATCTTCCATGCAGATTATCTTGTGCTTTCTTGCGAGCTTGACGAGCTCCCGGGGTTCTGGCTTGTGCACAAAACCTATTACTCTATAGTTGGAAGTATGACTCTTGAGAAGAATGGCAGTCTTTTCCGTGATCGCCTTCTCGTAGTCAGCAATGTAGGTTCTATTTGTGGTGCCGATCTCAACAAGCCTCGCACCACTCTTCTTCAGAACATCAGGAAGTCTGAAACTTCCGCCTATCTCTATCAGTTCGCCTCTGGAAACTATCACCTCCTTGCGCTTCGCAAACGTGTCAAGAACAAGAAGCACTGCAGCGGCGTTATTGTTAACAACCAGTGCAGATTTCGTACCCGTCAGCTTGCAGAGCGCATCCTCGACGTGGACATCTCTGCGTCCTCGCTCCCCCTTTTCCAGATCAAACTCCAGATTCGAGTACCCCGGGGAGATTCTGTCCAGTTTCGCAAGCGCAAGGTCGCTCAACGGGGCTCGCCCCAGGTTTGTATTCAAGATTATGCCAGTACCGTTTATGACCCTGGTGAAACTGCCTTCTACCCTGGATCGTGCTAAAGTCAAAGCTTCCTCGATGAAGATGTCCTCAGTGAGATTTGCTTCATCAACCTTCTCGCGCTTGATATTCTGCCTCCAGGATCCAGCAGTCTCCCTCATACACTCGACAACAAGCTTTCTCGGGTACTTCCTGAACGATTTACGGACAGATTCCTTCCCAAGAAGTCTGTCGATCGATGGGATCAGTCTGAACGGTTCTTTGGACATCGCCCGGACAACTTATCACCGCCAAACCCCACTGTCAACGCAATTCTCCCCCGTGGGGACAGCCCCCCAATTTTACAATTTTGACCTATTCGCATCCTCCGCCGGGGACAGCCCCCCAATTTTACAATTTCGAGCTAATGCTTTTTCAGGGCACTTGCCACCGCATTTGGAAAAACCCCAAATGCCCGGGCAACTTGAGATATAGAAAAGTGGTAATCGTCTACGAGAATCCTAAAGGCTTCGTGACGGAGTTTTCGTTGGACTCTCCCCCTGGGATTTAAAACAAGCTCAGACGTCACACCCAATTGACGGCTAACAGCCACTATCAAGTTCTTAACATCAAGATTCCGTTCTTTCGCACGGCACTTCGACACTTCAACAAACTCAACAAATTCGTCATCCCCTATTACTGATTCGCGTGTTTCAGTCCAATTGACTGGGCCATCATTTTCACTCTGGGCAAATTGTTTGTATCGCCGACGACCCACCTTGCCTCGGCCAAACTGATCAAGAATAACCCCGGGTTTGACGAATCCCTTGGGAACAAGCCTGAGGTAGTCACCATAGCTTGTCCATTTGTAGTCCTTGGGATCAGACACCAGGCCAGCCTCCACCGCTTGCCGATGAATATAGCGCGACAACCACACACCATAGCTGTCCGATTGAACAATCTTGTTCTTGAAGCGTTCACCAAATACGTGTCCAACTCTACCGGTCACCCTATTGAAAAACTGAGCGTAATCACCGTGCAATCTGTCCATAAACTCCGACAACCGTGCGTGCCAATCAAGCAGAAATAGATGAATATGCCAGTCCATCAGACCGTATGCGATTATATGGATTTCACAGAGGGAGCCGTAGAGTTCCAAATACTTAAGGTACTTTTCAAAATGGGCATCCGCCTTGAAGACCGGGTGTCGATCGTTTCCCCAGGCATAGACGTGATGATATAGTCCCTCACCTATCAGTCGGGGTCTTCGTGCCACTATGCTTTTCTGAATTCGGTCTTGGTCACAGCTCACAACTTTCGGATGGCAAGTTACAGAAGCCGACGCCCACCCTACAATCTACGCAAACTTCGTGCCGGCCCATCTGTTCATATACAAGATTCTCTTTAACTCGAAGAGTTTCTTGAGCTTAGCATTGCAGCATCGAACTGGCTTTGATTCTGCCACGCCGAAAAAGTGTAAACGCTGTTTACACCCGACTATGTAATCTTCTACATAATTGTAAAATTGGGGGGCTGTCCCCAAGCGGGTTTGATGTCTGTGCATAATTGTAAAATTGGGGGGCTGTCCCCGGAGAATGCCTCAAACCGACAAAAACGAAGTGCGCAGGAAATATCTCCCCACCCACTTCGTCTTTGTTCTTTCGTAATTTGCAATTCGAAATTATTTCTTGGTACTTTGCACCTTGCCCTTCGTACTTTTCTTCTTAGATTTGGTTTTTTCGAGCAGAATGGCGAAATCCGGGCACATAATCTCGCAGAGTTCGCACTGGGTGCAAGCATCAATATCTACTACAACAGGGTAGTCACCTTCCATCTTAAAGACATCTTTTGGGCAGAACTCAACACAGATGGCGCACCCCTTGCACCACTCTTTCTTTATGACGATCCTGGGTTTCGCTTTTTCCAAGCTACTTCTTCTCTTCTTTCTTTTTTATGTGCCGGACACTATTGGAACCACACTTGGGGCAAGCGCGCTCTTCAGGAACATTAGGTGTGTATTTCATTTGAAAATCATGCCCGCACCTGAGGCACTTGAAGTCCACCATCTCTGCCATAACTTTCCCCTCTTACAAGATACGTTCTACGTACTCTGTCCTTTGTACTCTGTACTTTCCCATCCAGATTGCTTCGCCTGTCCTGCATGCCTCGTTCCACGAGGAGCTTGTCGAAGGGTCTCCCATGCTCCTCGCGATGACATAGGGGGGAGGTCTTCGTACTTCGTCAGAAGTTATGTTACTGCAGCCGCTGTCGTTTTCTTTGCCCTCTTTGCCTTTTTCTTCTGCCTTTTCTCCTCCTGTTCAGTCAGAACCTTTACCGTGTATTCGACCTCTTCTTTGGTGACTGTCTTGCGCAGTTCCTCCATTTCGCGCATAGTTCTCGCCCACTTCTGAGCCTCTGCTGCGCTTATCCACTCCAGTTGAAGCCTCTCTGGTCTGATCCCCCATTTCTCCAGCTTGTCCCAGAGCTTCTCCACTCTCTTCTGAGTCCACCTGTTCGCGTCGATGTAGTGGCAGTCAGCGAAATGACAGCCTGATACTAGCACAACCGGCGCTCCTTTCCTGAAGGCGCGCAAGATGAACTCATCAGACACTCTCCCAGAGCACATCGTCCTTATTACCCTCCCACTGGAAGGATACTGAAGCCTCGAGAGCCCAGCAAGGTCGGCGCCAGCATAAGAACACCAGTTGCAGGCAAAAACAATCACCTTATCCATGGGATCCTCTGCAAGATATGCGTCGACCATCCCGTCTATCTGATCATCAGAGAAATGACGCATGGTGATCGCCTCAAACGGGCACTCAGCAGCGCATGTACCGCACCCCTTGCACGCAGCCTCAACCACCTCCGCAGGCGTCTTAGCCTTTGTATCTGCACCTATGGCACCGTAAGGACAGACCTTCGAACAGATGACGCATGAACTGCACAGATCCTCGTCAACCCAGGCAGTGATGGCCTCTATCTTTATCCTGCCCGCAGACAGAATCGTCTCAGCTCTTGCAGCAGCGCCGCTTGCCTGAGTTACGCTGTCTTTCACATCTTTGGGAGCCTCAGAACAACCGGCGAGAAAAACTCCTCCTGTAGGTGCGTCTATCGGCTTCAGTTTGGGGTGTTGCTCCATGTAAAACCCATCGCTCGTTCTGGAGAGGGTAAGCAGCCTCTGGACGTGATCTGAATCCAGCCTTGGAGTGACCCCCACAGAAAGGACCAGAACTCCCACTTCGTGTTCCTCCACCTCTCCTGTCGTTGTGTTCTCCACGGTCAGAATAAGATTCCTCGTTTCGGGATCTTCCCTAATCTGCCCGGGTATCCCTCTGATGTATTGAACACCCGCTTCCATACTTCTCCTGTAGAGGTCCTCAAAACCCTTACCGAATGTCCGCATGTCCATGTAGAAGACCTTGGCCACCATGTCTGGGTAGTGTTCCCTCAGGAAAAGAGTATCCTTGACGGTATTCATACAACATATGTTGCTGCAATATGGGTTGCCTCTCTTCAGGTCTCTGGAGCCAACGCACTGTATGAACCCAATTGACTTGGGAACTTCCATGTCGGAAGGTCTCACCAGATGTCCCTCACTCACGTATCCAGGACCGGTAAGAATCTCAAACTCCATGCTTGTCAGAACATTCTGGTATCTCGTATATCCGAACTCATCGTATTTTCTCGGATCAAAAACATCCACGCCTGTGGCCACAATCACAGTTCCCACATCGAATTCAACAATCTTATCCTGCATGTCGTAGTCTATGCACTTCTTCTCACAGACTTCGAGACACTTCCCGCAGGCTATGGGATTGTTCCCCAGGCAGTCCTCCATATTGAGAACATACGAGGACGGAACTGCTTGCGCAAACGGCATGTATATGGCTTTTCTCACTGCAAGGCCGCATTGATGCTCATCCACGACTGTTACCGGGCATACCTTCTCGCACTCGGTACAGGCGTTGCAGTCTTCCTCGTAAACATATCTGGCCTTTTTTCTGACCTTCACGTGGAAGTTGCCAATATATCCAGATATATCCTCGATTTCGCTGTAGGTCAGGAGCTTAATCTTGGGATGTCGACCGACATCCATCATCCTCGGACCGAGGATTCATATTGCTCAGTCCATTGTCGGGTAGGTCTTGTTTAGCTGAGACATCAACCCACCAATGGATGGCTCCTTCTCTACCAGGTATACAGGATATCCCGAATCAGCCAGGTCGAGAGATGCCTGTATCCCTGCTATGCCTCCGCCGATAACCAGCGCAGCTCTCGTGACTGGAACCTCAAGCTCATCCTGAGGTTCAAGCCTGGCTCCACGAGCCACCGCGGCCGCAATCAGGTCCTCAGCCTTTTTCGTCGCGTTTTTCTTGTCCGCGCTATGAACCCACGAGCAATGCTCCCTGATATTCGCCATCTCCATCAGATAGGGATTCAGACCCGCATCGCTTACACAGGCTCTGAACGTCGGCTCGTGCATCCTGGGAGTGCAGGAAGCGACAACAACCCTGTTGAGCTTGTTGTCGACAACGTACTGCTTGATCTCCTGCTGCCCGGGCTCGGCACAGGTATACTTATTCTTCACTGCGCAAACAACGCCTGGCAGGTTCTTGGCGTGCTCGACTAATTCATCGCAGTCGACTGACCCGGCGATGTTTTGCCCGCATTCGCAGACGAATACACCAATACGAAGGTCATCCTTCTCCAATCGACTCACCTCCCTCTCTACTTATTCCAATGATTTCTCCATCAAGCTGGCCAGGTCCACCATTTCAATCTTCACGTCTTTTCCCCTATCCTCCCCGTCCATCGCACACTTGAAGTGTATCTGGCATTTTGGACAGGTGGTGACAAGCGCATCTGCACCTGTGGACTTGGCCTCCCTCAATCTATCAAGTTGAACTTCTTTGTTTATGGTGCCGCAGTTTGTCCACGAAACTGTTCCGCAACACAAAGCCTGTCTGCCTGTTCGCTCCATCTCCTTAAACTGCAGACCTTCTATCGCATTCATGAGCGCTCTAGGTTCATCAAAAACGTCACAGAACCTACCCAACCTGCATGCATCGTGATAGGTGACAGCTCCGTCCTTCTTCTTGAATGAGAGCTTACCATCCGATAGCTTCTTGGCGAGGAGCTCGGAGAGATGGACAACCTCAAGCTTGAAATCCGATGAGAATTTGGGGTAGTCCTGTTTCAGAGTCTTGTAGCATTCGGCACACGCGGTAACAATTGTTTTTGCTCCTGTCTTCTTGATCAGTTTGACATTATGTGTGACCAGCCGTTCGAAATTCTCTACTTCCCCAGTCCACAACAGATCATGCCCGCAGCACCTCTCATCTCTCATGACGACCGGCTCTATCCCCAGCCTGTTCAGAACCTTTATGGTACTTCTTCCAATATCTAATAAGTTCAAGTTGAAACTTTCAAAAAAGACATCAAAATAGGGGAGGCAACCCACAAAGTAGAGGACATCGCCCTTGTCTCTTATCCTTAAATCATCTGAGATCCAGTCCATCCGGTTCTGCTTCAAATCTGGGGCAGTCATAATCCTTTCCAGCGCGTTTATCGCGCCAGAGTGGGTGCACTCACCTGTTACCCCAAATTCTCTTGCAAACCCCCTCAACTCTGCGGTCATTTCAGCGTATGATACATCTGATGGGCACACCTCATTGCATGCCTTGCACGTGAGACACGACCAGAAAAACTCATATGCTGCCACATCCTCGTCCTCAGACTGCAATACCTTCTTCACTGCCAGCCTGGGAGATTGTCCCACAGTCGTAACAGGACAGACAGAAGTGCACTTCCCGCAATCGAGGCAGTAGTAGGCATTGTTTCTTCTTATCGTATCTTTGGTGGACTCCATTGTCAGCCTTGTCCCAACGTGATCGTTGATCTACCCAACTTCTTCACCCCTTTCAAGAACTCTTTCACGTCTTGCTGAGTCTTCTCCATATCCCCGGGGTGAACGCTGCAATAGACTAACCTTTCATCGTCTATTCCCAGAAGACGTCCCATTCTTCTTGCCAGTTCAAACTCTTCTTTGCTTTTTGTGGCTCCGAATGAATAGTGACATTCTCCTTCGTCGCATCCGAACACCGCCACTCCGTCTGCACCGTGTTCAAAGGCTCGCAACAGAAGTCCCGCACTCACTCTCCCCCCACACATCAGCCTGATTAGATGGATGTCGGAAGACGATTCAACATCGACCTCCTTCAGCAGAGGATAGCCTCCCCAGTTGCAGGCAAAAGCAACTATATTTGAGATGAACTTCTTTCCAGCAGCCATCTTGGTATCCTAATATCAGGTACTCATCAACCCAGTCAGCCTGGCATCTGCGAAGTGTAACGGCTCTATGGCAGATGACGGGCAAACAGCAGTACAGGTGCCGCATCCGTGACAAAGGAGGGGATCAATCTTTGCGGTAAGACCTCCATTTGACTCCTCGAGTTTGACCGCCTTGTACTCGCACACATCTTTGCACTTACCGCATCCCCTGCATTTCCTACTGACGACTTCGCTTATTATCGGCTCGGCTAGAACCTCTTTCTTGCTCTTACTACCCAGGACGATGTTGGCCTTCCAGGGGCCAAGGCCGGGAGGGAATCTTTCAGGAGCCCAGGGAATCTGAATCAATACATCTTCGCCCCTGCCTGCCTCCTCAACAGCCATCAGTTTCTTCCAACATGAGGCAATGCACTCCTCACATTCAACGCACGGGCCGCATCTTAGGCACCTCTTGGCCTCATTGACAGCAGTCTCCTCGTCATATGCCGATTCTACCTCATTGAAGTTGAGCCTCTTCGCCGCAGGAAGAGCAAGTACCTCTGCTCTCCTGATCTCCTGATGAGCGTGACCATCGACGATCAGCTCCAGTTCCTCGTCCTCGGGATAAGAACACGCTGGCTTCAGCTTCTCTCCCCTGAGATATCTGTCCATTGACGCTGCTGCCCTATGACCGGCTCCGATCGCATCAATGATGGTCTTTGGGCCTGTCACAGCATCGCCTCCAGCGAATATGCCTGGAACACTTGTCTGCAGAATTTCATCATCAACAGAGAATGTATTCCATTTTGTTATCTCGAAGTTGTGTTTCTTCGAAAGAAAACTGAGATCCGGTCTCTGGCTGATAGCAGGGACTATGAAGTCAGCATCTATGGTGAATTCCGAACCCTCTATGGGAATGGGTCTCCGCCTACCACTCGCATCCGGCTCACCAAGTTTCATCTTTATGCACTCCATGCCCGTGGCTTTTCCGTTCTTACCGACTATTTTCACGGGAGCCGCGAGGTACGATATCTTCACGCCTTCCTTCTCGGCATCTTCTATCTCATGAGGATTGGCAGGCATCTCTTTTCGAGACCTTCTATATACGATATGAACCTCATCACAACCCAGTCTCAATGCTGTCCTCGCGGAGTCGAGTGCAGAATTCCCACCTCCTATGATGATAGCCTTCTTGCCGGGCTTCTTCTTTTTCTTTCCAAGATTGAAGTCCATCAAAAACTTGATGCAGTCGACGATACCTTCGAGTTCATCCTCGCCTGGTACACCAAGCTTCAGGCCCTGATAAGCACCCACCGCCACAAAGACTGCTTTGTAACCTCTCTTAAGAAGACCTTCGACATCGTCAATTCTCGAGTTCGTCTTTATCTTAACCCCCAGAGCCGCAATCGAATCTATCTCTGTCTGCACTACGTCTCGTGGAAGTCTGAAAGAAGGAATGCAGACCGAAAGCATCCCCCCGGTTACGGGAAGAGCCTCAAATATGGTAACTCCATATCCCATCCTGGCCAAGTCATTTGCCGCGGTCAGACCGGCGGGACCTGAGCCAACTATGGCAATCTTTTCCTTTTTTGTCTGCTCTATTGGCTTGGGTCTTGTCCTGGACTTGTGTGACAGCTCGTAATCAGCGACGAACCTCTTCAACGCGCATATCGCCACCGGATCATCGACATCATTCCTCTTGCATTCATTCTCGCAGGGATGAGTGCAAACACGTCCACATATTCCAGGCAGAGGATTGGTGGCTCGAACCACCTCAAGAGCCTTGTCGAACTTCCGCTCTGCAATCAGCCCTACATATGACTTTATGTTTACACCAGCAGGGCAGTTGACCCTGCATATTGGTATCTTTGTCTTTTCTATCCTATATTCTGCATCAATCTCGGGAAACGCGAGCGCGGCGTCTTCAGAAGACAGAAGTGACTTCAAAGGACTTGCTTTTCTGGTCAACTCTTTTGCCCCTCTTTCCCGTAGTCGTAACCCTTGTCAAAGGCTTTCATGTTAAGATCTATGAACCTTGAAGGGACAAAGCTCGGTATCGCCTTCTTCATTGCCTCCTTGGACACAACGTCGGTAACCGCAGTGAAAAAACCCAGCATGACCACATTGGCAATGATACGGTTTCCCAGCTCCTCCGCAAATCTGGTTGCAGGAATAGAAAACTCCTTTTTTTTCACCTTCCTCTTCTTTGGATGAACAAGGTCGGCATCATAGACAAGAAGACCGTTATCCTTCAACTCCTCTTCGTATTTTGCGTAGGCTTCCTGAGACATGGCCACCAGAATATCTGGTTTTGTAATGTACGGATAGAGCACCCTTTCGTCAGAAACAACAACTTGGGCACTGCATGCTCCGCCTCTCGCCTCCGGTCCAAACGACTGGGTCAAGGTAGCAAACCTCTCGTCATGAAGGGAGGCGGCAGCACCTATTATGATCCCTGAGCGGATTATCCCCTGACCGCCAAATCCAGCAAATCTCACTTCTCTCATTTCATCCCTCGTATCGCTTGAACTTATCACCCATCACTTCCTTCAATCTCTTGTTGTAAGAGTCAAGGAAGGTGGGCCTCTCTCTATCGATGAACTTCCCCACAATTATCGGTTTCTGGAAATCTATAGCCACGTTCCTGGTATCCTCGCCGTTCTTGATAACAGAATTGTCGTGATAGAACTTCATCAGATCAAGCCCGGTTCCCAACCTGTTAATCCTGGCGTAGTAGTTGGCGCAAGGTGAAATCACCTCGACGACCGAGAAACCCGGCTTCAGAAGAGCCTCAGTGATAGCATTCACTAACCTTCTCACATGAAGCACAGTCCACCTTGCCACATAGACTGCTCCGCAGGACTCTGCAAGATGGGGAATGTTGAACGGGTGCTCAAAGTTGCCGTAAGGCGAAGTGGTGGCGTATCCGGTTATGGGTGTGGTAGGCGCCACCTGACCTCCCGTCATCGCATAGATGAAATTGTTGACGCATATGACTGTGATATCCATGTTTTTCCGGGCGGCATGTATGAAGTGGTTTCCGCCAATGGCAATCAGATCTCCATCACCGCTTATTACAGAAACATTGATATTGGGATTGCCCAGCTTGACTCCTGTAGCAAAAGCAACTGGCCTTCCATGAGTGGTGTGCAGTGAATCCACCTTCAGATAGCCCGCCGCCCTACCCGTGCACCCTATCCCCGAGACCACTGCGGTCATTTTGGGATCTATGCCAGCCTTCTCCAGAGCCGATACCCACGCGGTGAGAACTGTCCCCAGACCACATGTAGGACACCATATATGCGGTATTCTGTCCATCCGAAGGAGATTCTCCATTGGATGCCGTCTCTCTTCTTTCGCTTTTGCTGTCAATGTTTTTGGAGTCATAATGATTCCTTTGTTAAGTCGTGTGGTAGTCCTACTTCTTCCGTCTGTACTCCTTGTAACCTTCAATGGGAGAGTCGTCCTTAACCGCTTGTTCAATGGCATAGAGAATATCTTCCGGGTCGTGTACCCAACCGCCTCCATGAGGCGCAAGCACAGCCCTGGCACGACCTTGGCAGCACCGATCTACCTCAAGAACGATCTGTCCATAGTTTATCTCAGGTACAACAAAAGTCTTCACCTTCTTGGAGAGCTCACGCACCCTCTCTTCGGGAAAAGGCCACACAACTACCAGTCTCATGGCCCCCACCTTGATCCCCTTTTCTCTTGCTAGATCAATAGCCCTGATGGCGACTCTGGAGGTTATGCCATAACTGAGCACAACTACCTCAGCATCCTCTATCGAATCCTCCTCCCATTCGCATATCTTGTCGGTATTCAGCCTTATCTTGTCCACCAGCCGTCTCACATTTTGCTCCTGGCAGGCAGCATTCATCACCGGATATCCCTTGTAATCGTGGGTAAGGCCAGTCACGTGGAATCTTGTTCCATCTCCAATCTTGGTCATGAAAGGAACCATATCTTTATCGGGCTTGAAGGGAAGATACTCCTCCGGAGGACCTTTGTACCATTTCCTTTCAACAAGCTCTATCTCATCAGCGGGAGGAATAACCACCTTCTCGGTCATGTGTCCTACGCACTCATCCATCATTACGAATACAGGAACCCGGTACTGTTCTGAAAGATTGAATGCCTTAATGGTGAACTCGAAAGTCTCTTGAGGGGAGTTCGGAGATACAGCAATTATTTCGTAGTCACCATGTGACCCCCACCTGGCCTGCATCATATCGGCCTGACCGGTAAGAGTGGGAAGACCCGTAGATGGACCTCCCCTCTGGACGTTCACCAAAACACATGGAGTCTCGAGCATTGCTGCAAGGCCGATGTGTTCCATCATCAGTGAGAAACCGGGGCCGGATGTGACCGTCATCGCTTTTTTCCCGGCCCAGACCGCACCTATAACTGAGGCGAGAGAGCCGAGCTCGTCTTCCATCTGGATGAAGATAGCGTCTACTTGTGGACATCTTCTGGCAAATCTCTCTGCCACCTCTGTAGAAGGGGTTATGGGATAACCTCCGAAAAACCGGCAGCCGGCGGCAAGGGCCCCCTCGGCGGCAGCGTGGTCGCCGTCTATGAAATGGGAACCAGTGAGTACACTCTTAGGATCTGCTTTCAACCTTCTTTTCCTCCTTCTTTTCTTTCTCCTCTTCTTCCTCTGAAATAACAAAGATGGCGAACTCAGGACAGAGCATCTCGCAGAGGTGGCAATTCACGCAGTCATCAGGATTCTTGACATACGGCGGGTGATACCCCTTCGCATTGTACTCCTCTGACATTTCCAGCACGTCCTTGGGGCAGTACTCGACGCAGAAAGCGCACCCCTTGCACCTATCCTTTATTATGTGGATTATCCCCTTGTCCTGCTTGACCTTATCTGCATCCAAAGGTTTTCGCCAGTACTTCATGGCTCATCCTTTCTGAGCTTTGCCATGTTGATGGACATAGAGGGAGATATTAACTCGGCGACCGAATTGTGTCAACGCCAAACACGCTTCTTTTCTTGAATATTCGGCTTTGCCAGAACGGAAAACTCCCGGGAAGAGAACAATCGATGCAACAAGATCTGGTCTCCATCGTCTTTCAAGTTTTCTCGTACTGTTTGACACCTTCTGCGAACTGATTTCCACCGTGACAGTCCTGAGCCACTATAAGAGGCATATCCTTCACTTCCATCTTCCTGATCGCTTCGGCACCAAGGTCCTCGTATGCTATCACTTCACACTTCGTAACCGACTTGGCGATCAATGCCGCCGCCCCACCGGTTGCAGCCAGGTAGACTGCACAGTGCTTCTTCATCGCCTCCACAACATCTTCTCCCCTCGGACCTTTTCCTATCATCCCTTTCAGACCCTTTTCTATCAGGGCCGGAGCATAGGGATCCATCCTGTAGCTCGTTGTCGGCCCCGCAGAGCCTATTGCCTGGCCGGGCTTTGCAGGAGCGGGCCCAACATAGTAGATGACCTGACCCTTGAAGTCCACAGGAAGTGGTTCACCCTTCTTAATCAGCTCGACCAGCCTCTTATGTGCGGCATCTCTTCCTGTGTAGATTGTGCCGTTCAAGAAGACTGTGTCTCCGGCCTTCAGCTTTTTCACATCCTCATCGGAAAGCGGCGTCGTAAGTTTGTGTTCAGCCATTTTTCCTCCAGAGTTAACTGCTTCGGTTGGGAACCTCCGTGGTCGAGTCTATATCGTCCCTTCCTTGTGGCGAGATGCGTGGCAGTTTATGTTGACTGCCGCAGGCATGCTTGCGATGTGGCAAGGGTGAACCTCGATATTGACAGCCAAGGCAGTGGTTCTGCCTCCTAGCCCCTGAGGACCTATTCCAAGCTTGTTGATTCTCTCCAGGAGTTCCTTCTCCACCTCCGCGTATTTCGGGTCCTTGTTGTGTTCCCCCAGAGGTCTCAACAGAGCCTTCTTGGCCAGGAAAGCACACTTCTCAAATGTACCACCCAATCCTACACCAACAACGATGGGGGGGCAGGGATTGCCGCCAGACCTTCTCACCTTGTCAATCACAAACTCCTTCACGCCTTCTATACCGTCTGCTGGTTTCATCATCTTCACTTCGCTCATGTTCTCGCTTCCACCGCCCTTGGGGGCAACCGTTATCTTCAGCTTGTCGCCGGGGACTATCCTGAGATGGATTATGGCGGGGGTATTGTCCTTGGTGTTTTTCCTCTCGATTACTGGGTCGTCAACAATCGATTTTCTCAGGTAGCCTTCACCATACCCCTGCCTGACGCCCTCGTTTATGGCTTCATTGAAGTCGCCGCCCACTACGTGGACATCCTGACCCAATTCACAGAAAATGACTGCGAAACCCGTGTCCTGGCACATCGGAACCTCGTTATCGCGAGCAATCTTCGCATTTTCCAATATCTGATCGAGTATCGCCTTTCCTGTGGGAGACTCTTCTGTCTTCCGGCCGGCCTCGAGTTTCTCCCACACGTCCTTTCCCAGATTGTAGTTGGCGTCGATGCACAGCTTCTTGACCAACTCAGTTATCTGGCTTGCCCGTATCTCCCTCATAGCAATCTCCTTTACTTAACGGCATTCCACAGAAGATCAAACATTTCCTGGACTTTGATGCTTCCTTGTCCCTTCTCCGACATCCTTGCTGAGGCTTTGCTCAAAACCTGCTCGCAGGTTGGACACGCAGTCACAAGCAAGTCAGCCCCTGTGTCAACAGCCTCTTTCACTCTCTTGTCAGCGATTCTGTCTGAGACCGGGACATCTGAAACGAGCATGCCGCCGCCGCCGCCACAGCAGTTTGACAGGTTCCTGTTGCCTTTCATCTCGACCAGTTCAACCCCGAGCTTGCTCAGCACCTCCCTGGGTTGGTTATACACACCAAGAGACCTTCCAAGGTCGCAAGGGTCATGATAGGTTACCTTCTTCCCCACGCTCTTTGGTTTCAGGCCGCCGAGCTTTTCCAGGACCACGTTGATGACATGCTTTGCGTCGATATCGTAGTCTTCTTTCAGAAATGCTGCACAGGTGGGGCAGAGCGTGATCGCCTCTTTGAAAGGAAACTTCTTCTTGAAATCCTTCTTTTGCTTCTCGAGTTTCTCCCTGTCCCCGAGAGCCTTCATCGGGAAGCCGCAGCAGGTTTCCTCTACTATCTTGGGCTTCACTCCCATCTTCTCGAGCAGCTTTATCCATCCTTTTGTCCTGTTAGGCCTCGCGAGATACTGGCAACCTATAAACAGAGGCGTCTCCCCATCCTGCACAGGAGCTCGGGCTTCCTTGTCACCGAAAATATTCCCTGTCGCAACTATGTTCTCCAGCATTTCCTTGTGCCCGGGAAGAACGAATCCTTCTTTCGCCAGGTCAGCTCTGCACGCTTCAATTATTTCGGTGATGTCTACTTTGGCGGAACACTTCTCCTTGCATAACCTGCAAAGGGTGCAGTCAAAAACCCTTTTAGCTATGAACTCCGAGGGCTCTAGCTCGCCGTGCAAGAATCCATAGGCAAACAGAATCTTGCCTCTCGCAGAACTGGACTCCCAACCAAGTTCTTTGAAGATGGGGCAGTCTTCAAAACAGTAGGAGCAGCGTATGCAGATGTCCAGTTCATTTTCCCAGTCTTTCAGGTGTTTGGTTTTCATCTCTTTTCACCTCTTTTTTATTGGACTTTTGTAGTGTATCTCAGGTCTGTGGCTTTTACCCAATCATCAGGTGCATCCATCATCTTGTGAGGATTCAGAATGTTGTTGGGATCAAGAGCCTTTTTTATGGCTCTCATCATTTCAAGAGAATCTTTCTTCTCCTTTTTCCATGATGGGGCCTTTGATAAGGCAATCCCGTGTTCACCAGATGTGGTTCCACCAACCTTGCGTACAAAGTCATAAACTTCTGAAACCGCCTTTCTGGCATTATCCCACTGGCCTGGCTTCGTCGTGTCCATCAGTATCTTCGTATGGACAACGCCAGAACCGCAGTGGCCGTAGGCGGTCATGACCACATTGTTCCTCTTCCCCACATCCACGATCTCCTGCACAGTGGCAGCCATCTTTGAGTTGGGAACTGCCATATCATCTGCCAGAGACGTGCAGGAAAGGCCTTTCTGATACCTGGATAGGGCGGCGAACAGCTTCTTCCTTCCAGAGAATATGCGGGTCATCTCCTTTGGATCATCACTCATCTCAATACCGAATGCACCATTGGCCTCACAGATCTCCTCTATATCGTTCATGTCGGCTTCAACTGCCGCTTTTATCCTGCCGTCCGCCTCGAACATGATTATGGCTTCCACATCTGGCAGGCCCATATTCAGGGCTGTATTCACCGCCTTAATTGCCACATTGTCCATCAGCTCCAGGACCGAGGGAGTAATCCCGCTGGTCATGACTGCGGTTATTGTCTTGCCGGCATCCTCGAGCTTGTTGAACTTGGCCATGGCCATGGCCTTGAACTTCGGCACAGGAGTCAGGCGCAAAGTCGCCTCTACGATTATCCCAAGAGTCCCTTCAGACCCGACCATGAGCCTGGCCAGCTGATAGCCAGAGGCCTCGACTCTCGTATTCGAACCCAGAGTCACCAGGTCGCCATTTGCGAGTACCACTTTCATACCCAGAACAGAATCTCTTGTGGCACCGTATTTCACCGACCTGAGTCCAGAGGCGTTGTTTGCAATTTCGCCGCCAATGGTGGCAACTCTGCTCGAGGCTGGTGTTGGCGGATAAAAAACCCCCTTAGGCCTGAGCACTCTATTCAAGTCATCGTCTATAACACCGGGCTGGACCACGCACAGTACATCCTCAATCCTAATATCAAGGATCTTGTTCATCCGCTTCATGTCCATGACTATGCCGCCGTCAATGGGCACAGCGTGTCCGGACATACCTGAACCAGAACCCCTGGCTATCACCGGGATCTTGTTCTTGTTAGCGTACCTCATTACCTCCTGAACCTCTTCTGTTTTCCCCGGCCTTACGACCGCATCTGGCATCGCCTGATGGACCGATGCATCGGAACCATATATATACAGCTCAGCAACATCATCAGAAGCGTTTTCAGGCCCCACAATCTTCTTCAAATGCTGTATGTCAACCTTCATCTCAACCTCCTGGTCAATTAAGTGTTAAAGTACACCCTGACAATTTACCCAAAATGGTCAGCTCTGCACGGCTTTTCTGTGGCTCCTCCTTCCCGCGCCAAGCACCTCGTTTGGATCAAGAGCCTTCTTGATGGCCAGGGAAACCCTGTCCAATGAGGATTCTTTTGATGTCCGAATCTTGCTGTGGGAGAACCCAATCATTTCAGAGCAGTTCGTGGCTCCACCCAGAGAAGAGACGGTGTTGTGGACCTCTGCAAGTGTCTCTTCAGTGCTCTTCCGCTTTCCTGGCGCTGCAACCATCACCATGTGGAAATTACCTCCCAAGAAGAAGCCCCAGGTACCAGCAGTCAAGTTGTGCTTCTTGCCAATCCTGCCAATTTGATCCAGAGTTTCTGCGACCTGAGAGGATGGTACGACCATGCTCATTGCAAGAGTACCATCTTCACTGACAAAACCTTCAATCGACCTTCTCTTTCTCCTCCACTTCTCGATCTTTTTGGTGTCAGAAGTGCGACTGACAGATAGAGCACCTGCCCTCCTGCAAATCCTTGAAACGACATCTGTCCCCCTCTTCACTGCTGTGGCGTGGCCGTCTAACTCAACCAGAAGAAAAGCTATTCCACCAGACATTGTTTCCAGCACAGCGCACGTCCTCGCCCAGGCTCTGTCCATCATCTCCAGAGAAGCTGGAGTAACGCCAGACCCGAGCACGTCGCCCACTGCCTCAAGACCTTTTTTTCGAGAATCAAAGGAGGCAGTGCATAGTGAACGTTTCGCTGGCAGAGGCTTAACTGCAACGGTTATCTCAGTTGGAAACCCGAGCATCCCGCTGGTGCCGGCAAAGAACCTTTCAATCTGAAGGCCGGACGAGTTCTTCAAAGTCGTACTGCCCAGCGCCACAACTTCTCCAGTTGGCGTCACCACCTCAACCCCCAGTACATAGTCGCGGGTGGCCCCGTACTTGATCCCCGCGGGAAAAGGAGCATTGTCCATCACCACTCTACCCAGGCTTTGTCCTCCACTCCCCCCTGGATCTGGCGGAAAAAAGAAGCCGCACGGCTTGAGTGCGGAGCCCAAATCGTCCAGCGTAACGCCGGGTCCAGCGACGCACAAGAGGTCAAGGATTCTCGTCTCCTTTATTCTATTCATGCTCGCGAAGTTAAGGACGAATCCCCTTTTCACTCTATTCTCACCCTTTGTGAGGAGACCTGATGAGTCTGCAAAAACAAAGGGAACCCTGAACCTGTTGGCCAGCTTCACCACTTTCGAAGCCTGACGACTGTCCTTTACGTTTACCACCGCCTCCGGCACTCGCCCCATCTGCTTCTTATGGGGTTGAAGTCCTTCTATCTCGGTCTCCACCGAGTCTTTCCCCACCGCTCTTTCCAGCCTTTTCTTGAAATCCGGGTCCATCTCCTTTTACTCATCCGCTGACCATGGGAACGGTTATCGAACCGTCCATGAGAATGGTCACTTTTGCATCCTTCCCCTTTTCAGCCAATGCGTCATCCACCGCCTTCTGCAAAGACTTGTAGGGCTTTATGAATATCTTCTCCAGATCTTCGTCCTTCAGGTCTGTTACTGCCCAGACCTGCGCCCTTGCCATAACCTCTGCCATCTTTCCGGCCTTATGCCACCCCAACTTGTAATCCTTGCTAATCTTATCCAGGACTTCTCCTGGAGTTTCGCAACTGGAAAGAAGATCATAAAACGCCTTTTCCCCTATGCCAGTCCGGCACTTGGAGACCATGATCAGTATCCCCTCGTCTTTCAACGCCAGCTTTCCGTTGTCGATGGCCTTCTGGGATTGGTAGAGATCGACGTCCATAGGGTATGGTGCCACGGATATAACAATGTCAGTTTTCTCTGGTACGGACACGCAGAAGACCTTCTTTGCGGACTCTATCGCAGCGTAGAAGGAGTCATGTATGTGTCCTGCGGTCGCATCGTATATGTCCCTGTCTCTGTCCAGAACAGTCTGTATGGAGAACACTTCCTTGTCCTCTATGGTCCTCAGAGCATCTATCATGTCCTCATGAACCGGATTCCCCTCAAGGGCAAGAGACCTGGATTCGGGTTTCAGTGCAAACTTGTGATTCTGTTCTATCGTCTTGAATGATGCGATGCCGGGAAGAAACGACTTCCTTCCGCCCGTGTATCCGCCGAAGTAATGAGGCTCCACCGAACCGATCAGGACTATCTTGTGAGCCTCCATCCCTAGCTTGTTCACATACATCTCGGTTCCATTTCTGGAGGTGCCGATGTGTACCATATCTTCATCTTTGCGCGCATCATGAACGTATATCTTGTCCTTGAAGGTTTCATACAGCGGGCCGAAAATGAACTGGAACTCTTCTTCTGTGGGAGCTCTATGAATGCCGGTTGCTATTATGAACCTGAAGGGAACTTTCTCAATTCTATCTCGGATTAGGTCGAGTACTTTTGCGGTTGGAGTGGGTCTTGTCCCGTCATTTACGATTAACAGGATATCCTTTGCGTCAGATAGGAAGTCATCGAACGATTTGGAGTTGACCGGGTTGTTCATTGCCTTGTTCAAAATCTTACCAGCGTCTCTCTTCTCCACCTCATTGGGATGGACCACCGAAGCGACCCTGTCATCGGCAATTTCCAGGGGAACCTTATCCTTGGAATATGCTACCTCAAGTCTCATCTTTCCCCCCTACTTTGAAGGTCCTTTTGCGGCAAGAGATTCCCAGTTCTCTCTCCCACCGAAGAATATTGCACATTCCCTTTTGAAAGATTCTTCCGAGTCTGCACCATGGACGGCATTGGTCTGCTTGTTGGCTCCGTAGAGGGCCCTTAATGTCCCGCTGGCAGCTTTTGTCGAATCTGTTTCACCCATAAGCTTCCTCAGCGTCTGAACGGCATCGGCTCTTTCGAGAAGGCATACCACTATCGGCCCTGAGGTCATGAACTGAAGCAGGGGTTCGTAGAATGGTTTACCCTTGTGTGGGGCGTAGAGCCTTGCTGCAGTCTGATTGTCCATGACCAACATGCGCATCTTGATAATGATGAAACCGTTCTTCTCAACTGCAGAAAGGATGTCACCTATGTGGTGGCCAGACACGGCGTCCGGCTTGATTATTAAGAGAGTGCACTCCAAATCACTTAAGTCGGGCTTTGACAAGCTGGCCAATCTGCTCAGGTTCTGTTGCCACCTGGACGCCTGCTTTTTCAAAAGCCGCTATCTTCTCCTTTGCGGTCCCGCTACCACCTGATATGATGGCACCCGCATGTCCCATTCTCTTGCCTGGAGGAGCTGTGAGGCCGGCTATGAACGCGATGACCGGCTTCTTCACATGCGCCTTGATGTACTCAGAGGCGTCCTCCTCGTCCGTCCCACCTATTTCACCAACCAGAACCACGGCCTCGGTCTGTGGGTCTTCTTCAAAAAGCTTGAGACAGTCAATGAATCGGGTGCCTATTATGGCATCTCCGCCTATGCCCAGGCAAGTCGACTGGCCGTAGCCTGCATTGGTTATGTGACTCACTACCTCATAGGTAAGGGTCCCGCTCCTTGAGACAACACCCACAGGACCCTGCTTGAATACCTGAGTCGGCAGAATTCCCACCTTGCACTTTTCCGGACTCACCAGCCCGGGGCAGTTTGGACCGATCAGGCGAACGCCTTTCTCTGACAGAAAACTGAGAAGGCCAACCATCTCAAGCGCAGGTATACCTTCAGTTATGCACACTATCAATTTCACGCCAGAGTCACCCGCTTCATAAATGGCCTCAACCGCAAACCTTGCAGGAACAAATGAGATTGCGGTGTTTGCGCCGGTCTTCTCCACTGCTTCTTTCACCGTGTCAAAGACCGGGATACCGTCAACATCCTGCCCGCCCTTTCCAGGAGTGACTCCTGCAACCACACTCGTCCCATATGAAACCATCCCTTTTGTGTGAAAAGAGCCGTCCCTGCCGGTGATTCCCTGTACAACTACTTTCGTCTTTTCATCAATTATTATGCTCAACTTGTCCCCCTATCCAGCCTTTCCTGCCAGTTCTATCGCCTTCTTTGCCCCCTCTGCCATGCTGGCTGCCGGGATCAGGTCTGTCTTCTCAAGAATCTTCCTTCCTTCATTCTCATTTGTACCTGTCAATCTAATGATAATCGGAACATCTATGTCCATCTTGTCAAGGGCAACCAGGATTCCATTTGCCACATCATCACACCTGGTGATCCCACCAAAGATGTTGAAGTAGACAGCCTTAACATTCTCATCAGTCATCAGTATTCGGACCGCATTCTCCACCTTCTCAGGGCTTGAGCTTCCACCGATGTCCAAAAAGTTGGCCGGCTCGCCGCCGTACTTCTTCACCAGATCCATTGTGGCCATGGCCAACCCGGCGCCGTTCACCACGCAGCCAATCGAGCCGTCCAGTTTGATGTAACTCAAATCTTTCTCTCTCGCCTCAGCTTCCCTTGGATCCTCAGCCTTCAGGTCTCTCATCTCCTCAATTTCCTTATGCCGGTAAAGACCATTGTCGTCAACATTCATCTTTGCATCGATTGCCAGAACATCTCCAGATGTGGTCACCACAAGGGGATTTATCTCTGCAAGCGAGGCGTCACTCGACATGAAAGCCCGATACAGTGACATGAGTATCCGGGAGGCCTTGAGAGCCTGCGACTTGCTCTTAAATATCTTCAGGCACAGCCATCTCGCCTGATGTGGCATTAGACCAATTTGCACATCTTCGATGGTCATCTTGAATATCTTTTCCGGGGTGTTCCGCGCTACCTCCTCTATATCCACCCCTCCTGCAGCACTGGCCATCACCACCGGCTTCTGGCTCCTCCTGTCCAGAATTATTCCCAGGTAGTACTCCTCCTTGATATCAACCGCCTGTGCCACCAGCACCTTCTCAACTCTCAAACCCTTTATGTCCATTCCCAGTATCTCTGAGGCGATTTCCTTCGCTTTTTCCGGGCTATCCGCCAGCTTCACGCCCCCCGCTTTGCCTCTTCCTCCAACAAGAACCTGCGCCTTGACCACCAGTTTATCGGCTATTCTCTTGGCTATACTGTATGCTTGCTCTGGCGTTTCTGCCACATCACCAGGAGGAACAGGCACCCCGAACTTCGAAAAAATCTCTTTTGCCTGATACTCGTGTATTTTCATCTTTCCTCCTCAGAATAAAGCCCTGCCTCGCAGAGCTCCTGGAATACTACGGCACAATGCGTGTTCCGGCCTCACCGTCAAGCGATTTTCTGGCCAGTCGTATCGATGTTATGATAACCTCTTTCCCCCCCGATTGAAGGAAGTCAATGGCAGCGTTGACCTTTGGCCCCATGCTTCCGGACGGGAAGTGACCTTCCTCCATGTATTTCCTAGCCTCAGTGGTGCTCATGCAGTCTATCTCTTTCTGGTCTTTAGTCCTGTAGTTGAGAAAGACTCTGTCGACATCCGTGATAATGAGCAGAAGACCTGCCCCTATATCTCTTGCGAGCACACCGGCAGCAAGGTCCTTGTCAATGACTCCATCTATACCGTCCAGACCGCCGTTCTTGTTGGGAATCACTGGGACTCCACCGCCGCCGGCCGCAATGACGATGCTTCCTGCATCAATCAGGCTTCTTACGGCTTCCTTCTCCACAATCTCCAGGGGCCTGGGCGAAGGAACAAGCCTTCTGTACCCCTTTTCAGGTATCTCATCTATCGTCCAGCCCATCTCCCTGGCGACTTCTTTTGCTTCTTCTTCTGTGTAGTAAGGGCCGATCGGTTTGGTCGGACGGCTCAGAGAATCGTCCTTGCTGTCCACAAGAACCTGCGTCACTATAGTCACCACATCCTTGTGGATCCCCTTTCTCTGGAGGGCGTTTCTCAGGATCTGCTCTATCATGTATCCCATGCCACCCATCAGGTCTGCAACACAGATTTCCAGAGGCAGTGGAGGAACCATGTTTCTGGAGGCCTCAACCCTGATCAGGGCATTGCCAATTTGAGGCCCGTTGCCGTGGGTTATTGCAAGCTCAAAGCCGTCTTCGATCAGCTCGACTATCGATGTCATCGTCTCCCGCGTCCTGGTAAACTGCTCTGGAATCCACCCAGTATCGCCCAGTGTGGTTATCGCATTACCGCCAAGCGCAACTACAGCCCTTTTTCCCCCCACCATAACCTCCGAAAAAAGAGCTAGTCCAGGACAGAGGCCGCGGTGTTCGGCCTCAGGCCGAGAATCAACTGATCTACTTCTTCTTCAGGAAATCATCTATCACGCCTCTCAGGTCGGGCTTGCCTATCTCGTCAATCTCGTAGGTCACCCTTACTGAAGGTTTCTTTATCTTTATAAGTTTCGAAAGATCAACTGGTGTGGCCACAATCACGCAGTCACAGTCAACCTTGTTGATGGTTTTCTCGAGGTCCTTGATCTGTTCACTTCCATATCCCATGGCCGGAAGAAGACTCCCGATTTCAGGATACTTCTCAAACGATTCCCTTGTGGAACCCACAGCATGGGGTTTGGGATCCACCAGTTCTCGGGCGCCATATTTCCTTGCGGCCACAATACCTGCGCCAAATGCCATCTCGCCGTGGGTGAGGGTAGGACCGTCCTCTATGACCAACACTCTTTTGTTCCGAATCTTCTCTGGATCATCACAGAAGACAGGAGAGGCGGCATCTACTATGGTCGCTTTCGGATTGACCTCACGAATGTTGCTCCTCACTTCCTCCACATCCTCTGCTGCTGCGGAATCGATCTTGTTGATTATTGCCACGTCAGCCATTCTCAGATTCGCCTCACCCGGATGGTAGAAGAGCTCATCTCCTGGCCTGAGCGCATCAAGAAGGACTATGTGGAGGTCACTCCTGTAAAAGGGGAAGTCGTTGTTCCCTCCATCCCATACGATAATGTCAGCCTCTTTCTCAGCGCGTTTCAGAATCTCGAAGTAGTCAACACCAGCATAGACGGTGACACCCATTCTTATCAGAGGTTCGAACTCTTCCCTTTCCTCGATGGTGCAGTCATGCTTTTTCAGATCTTTCAGATCCTCAAACCTCTGCCAGATTTGTTTCTTCAGGTCACCATACGGCATCGGATGTCTGACCGCCACCACCTTCTTCTTTCTCTCCATTAGAAGGCGGCAGACTTTCCTTGTCGTCTGGCTCTTGCCACAACCTGTCCTTACCGCACAGACAGCAACCACAGGCACTTTCGCCTTAAGCATACAGCACTCAGGACCCATGAACATGAAGTCTGCACCAGCAGCGATTACCTCTGAGGCCACTGACATGACATGACGGTATGAAACATCACTGTAGCAAAACGCGACCACATGCACATCGTGCTTCTTTATCAAATCTTTCAGTTTGGGTTCTGGATGGATCGGTATGCCCCTGGGATATAGCTTACCTGCGAGGGCAGATGGATATTTCCTCTCGTCTATGTCAGGAATCTGGGTTGCTGTAAAGGCGACAACCTTGTAGGTGTTATTGTTTCTGAAAAATACGTTGAAGTTGTGGAAGTCTCTTCCAGCAGCACCCATGATTATGACTTTACGCATCTTCTCAGTGTGCTCCTTGTAAGGAAGTTCTTACTCTAATCCAGAGTGTTCCGACAGTGCAGCTAGTGCTTCGATTCGCAAATACAGTGACGTTCCATTCAAGGGACATTGCCCCACGTCGCTCACTCAGCACTAGTCCTGGGTGAATGAATTCGTCATCGAATTTATGAATCGAAGGGTTAGTCTATGCCCTGGGCCTTCTGAAGTGTCCCAGAGAAGTCAACAAAGATTGTCTTCCACTCTGTGCACTCGTCCAGAGCCGTTGTTCCTGCCTCCCTGTGGCCGTTACCAGTCCCCTTCGTTCCGCCGAAGGGTGTGTGAACCTCGGCACCTATGGTCCCTGTATTGATGTAGCAGATCCCTGTGTATATGTCTCGCATGGCCACAAATGCCTTGTTCACATCCTGTGTGTAGATAGAACTGGACAGGCCGAAATCCGTGTTGTTGTTGACTTCGATAGCCTCCTCAAGAGATTCCACTGTGATTATACTCAGGACCGGGCCGAATATCTCCTCCTGGGCAATCCTCATGTTGGGTTTCACGTCTCCAAAGACTGTGGGTTTGAAGAAGAATCCCTTGGAAAGTTCACCAGTGGTTGCCGGTTCGCCGCCGCAGAGAAGCTTCGCACCCTCCTTCTTCCCTATGCCCACATATTCGTGTATCTTGTTCAACTGGTCTTCATTTATTACCGGACCGACCTCAGTCTCGGGCCTGAGCCCATCACTCAATCTCAGAGTCTTCGCCCTGTTAACAACCATCTGGGTCAGTTTCTTCGCGACGGGCTTCTGAACAATCAACCGGCTGCAGGCAGTGCATCTCTGGCCTGTGGTGCCGAACGCGGACCATATGATCCCTTCCAATGCCAGGCCGAGATCTCCATCCTCAAGGACCGTAATGGCGTTCTTACCGCCCATCTCCAGTGATACTCGCTTGAACGTCTTCGGACATCTTGATGCAATGTCTGTTCCCACAGAGCATGAGCCGGTAAAGGATATGGCACGAATTCTTTTATCCTCTATCATCGTGTCGCCAACCTCACCCGCGTGTCCAAAAACGATGTTCAGTACACCGCTAGGAAGGCCTGCATCTTCGAGAGTCTTGACCAGGTTCCACGCAGATTTGGGAGTATATCTTGCCGGCTTGAAAACAATGGTATTCCCAGCTACGAGAGCAGGCATCAGTTTCCAGGACGGGATTGCCATGGGGAAGTTCCACGGGGTGATTGCGCCAATAATACCCACAGGCATCCTGACCGACATCGCCCACTTGTTGGGAAGCTCAGACGGAGTCGTCTCACCAAGCAACCTCCTGCCCTCGCCCGCAGAGTAGAAGGTGAAGTCAATCGCCTCCTGCACATCTCCGCGAGTCTCTGTCAAGACCTTGCCCATCTCCTGAGTCATCTCCCGTGCATATTCCTCTTTTCGTTCAATGAGAAGATCTCCTGCCTTGTAGAGAATCTCAGCCCTTTTGGGGGCAGGCATGAGCCTCCAGCTATTGAAGGCCTTCTCTGCTGCATCGATTGCCTTCTTCACATCCTCGGCGTTTGACCGCGGGAATACAGATAGAACATTCCCATTGGCCGGATTGACGTTCTCAGTAGTTCTTCCAGTATGAGATTTGACCCACTTCCCACCTATATAGTTCAAGAATTCCTGGGCCATCCTTCAGACCTCCCTTGTTTTGGACTGTGAGACGACTTTGTGAAAAACATCACAAAGGGAATTATCACGCTAACATTCACAACCCCAGATGTCAAGCGAAAACGAAATAGGTCTAGCCCGTCCTTGGACGGGATAAGGCATATTTCGTCCTGAGTGAAGTCGTGAGTTTGGCGAGCGACGTAGTCGAAGGATCTCCCAGAGGCAGATTGCTTTATCGCCGGATGGCATGAGTCATATTTCGTCGTGTTTACTCTTTCTTGACGAGACCGAGTGTTAGTGAAGGTCGAGTTTTAGAAAGAGTTAATCCTGAGGAGGCGGAAGCCGACGAAGGGCTTACTCGGATCGAAGATCACTGCCGAGTGGTAACGAAGGCCAAATCTTAGAAAGAGTTAATCCTGAGCCGCAGGCGAAGGGAGCGGAGTCCCTTCGATACTCTCCTCGTGAAACGAGGCAGGCAGGATAAACTCCGGACCTGCTTGTGCCAGATTGATAATCATATAAAAGGCACCTCGGTATACCAGAAGGTT
>SOJN01000124.1 GCA_004376575.1 candidate division TA06 bacterium
CAGCATCTTTGCCGTCCGGCTTCGCATAGGCAATGCGGATAACCCTTTTGGTCCGTAATCCTTTTAACATCTTCACCCAAACCTTCTGTGAAATCTCCCGGGTTGGATGTCCGTGAAACGACACCAACTGTGTTGTGAAATACGACGGGTCAACCGTGACCTCATCGGTTAGAATAGATCTAATCTTCTGAAAGATGCTGTCAAGGTTCTGCGCAAGGGGCGTTCCCCTGAACTGTTCGGCCATCCGCACCGCAACGAGGAGTAGAAAGAGTTCGGCTTCTGTCAGTTTCATCTCCGTGAGTGTCCAGGAAGGGTCAGTATAGTAGTATCCCCTGCGGTCGCGGTCGTATTCAATGGGAGCACCGAGACTGTATCTCAGGTAGGTAATGTCTCTCTGGACTGTTCTTCGCGAACATTCCCACTTCTTGGCGAATGTTGTGCAATTGGGATACCTGCCCGAGCGGATCGAACTGTCGAGTTCAATCAGCCGGTGATGCTGCGCCTGATAAAATCCCATTTTCATGCACCTCCATTATGGAAACATCAGTGGGACGTAATAAGGCCCACTGAAATGGATAATATCACCCTGAAATCAAATTCCAAGCACCAAATGAAAGGCAAGCTCCAAATTACAAGCTCGAACCGTCATTTGTTTGTAGTTTGGTGCTTGGTCATTGAAATTTGTTTAATAGTGGGTCATGTGATGTCCCAGTGGGTGTGCTACCATGCGCCCAGATTCAATAGTATTGGGGAATTCCCCGTTTTGAACCGGCTGAAGGATTAGAGAATGGGGTTGACCAACAGCATACAAGGAGGCAGTCATGGCGCGAGTGAGGCCTAAGAAGTGTGGTGGCGCGAGGTTCGAGGCTGAGCGTTTCTGCAAGGGGGAAGCACGTCCTTTTAAGGATGATAGCCGGATTCTTGATGCCGCGCGAATACTGTTTGATTTGCGCAGAGAGATGGTCGGGCAGGAAGAGAGGGATTCATACGAGGAGTTCCTTACTCTTGAGCGTGAAATGTCACGCAGGCTACACAAAGCAATCAAGGCATCTTCATACAAGATTCATATCGTGAAGACATTCAAGGAGCGTCACTTGAACAGGCTCGAAAGAGAGATCCTGCTCTTTCTGGCTGTTTCAACTCTCGGTATGGGCCGCAGAATCATGCGGAGAGGTCTTGACGGAATCCAGATCGCAGAACTCCAGGAGGTGCTACGAACCAAGAGCCATACAAGTATTGATGTTATTCGGGCGGTCTCGAGCAGATCCAGGCTCATTTCGTCCGGACTTGTAGAAGTGGGACCCGAAAACAACCTTGCGAGCAGGGAGATAGAGATTTCTGTGGATTTTCTTTCACCTCTTTACGAGAAGAACCCTTCTGCAGAGGGCATATGGACGGTAAGAAGTCATGAGGAACTGCTTTACGCGACCTTTATCATCGTGAAATGTCTTGAGTCCAACTGGGACGACGATCTTAACCCTATTCCTCTTCCTCGGCCGTGGCGGTTAAAGCCAACATACAGAACGGAACGCGGCGACCGTGAGCTGGAACGCCACATGAAGACGCTTGAGAAAACGCTCAGGAAGCACCGGAACTGGCCGCTCAGCAGAGTCTTTTGCGAACTACCAAAGCCTCAGGAGAAACTAATCATACTTGCTCTAATAGGGAAGGAGCTCCGTTTTCTACACCGTAGTAGCGACCTTTTTACGGGCAACGGTCTTACGCACGCCGTCAGCAAGGACTTACCAGAAGTGAGACGCAACCTGAGACTTCTTAAGGGAAACAGGCCCCTTCGAAAGGACGGGTATATTCAGGTCTGCGGAGGTCGCGACGACAATCCTGCTCTTGATGATGAGGAAGTACTGAAGGACTGCGAGTTTGAGCTGACTGGCAAACTCGTAGAGAGGCTGAAGATAAAGCGCGGACGCAAGTCAAGTTCCGCAGCGCGTGAACCTCTCATGACGCTAGACCAGCTCGTACTCTATCCCGAAACGATGGAAGCCCTGCTTCTCGCGGAGGCGCAGTTCAGGCACAGAGATGTCTTACTAAAAGACTGGGGACTTGAGCGCAGCATTCCGTACGGGACCGGAGTGAGCCTTCTTTTCTGGGGGCAGCCGGGAACTGGTAAGACAGCGGCTGCAGAAGCACTTGCACACGAACTGGGCAAGCGCATCATTGCTGTCAACTACTCCGAAATTCAAGACGCCTTTGTCGGCCAGACAGAAAAGAACATCGTACGAATATTTCAGGAAGCCAAGGAGGCAGAGGCTGTTCTCTTCTGGGATGAGGCGGACGCCATGTTCTTCGACCGGAGCAGAGGCGTGCGGGCCTGGGAAGTCCGTGATGTGAATGTACTTCTTCAGGAGATTGAGAGATTCGAAGGGCTGTGCATCCTCGCAACGAACCGGCAGTTCACGCTTGACAGCGCCCTTGAGCGGCGCATAGCAATCAAGGTGGAGTTCCTCAAGCCCGACAAAAAGATGAGGGAAAGGATTTGGAAGAAGATTGTCCCAAAGCAACTTCCGCTTGCGCAGGGCTTAGAGTTTGAGGAACTTGCCAGGGAGGATCTCACAGGCGGAGAGATAAAGAATGTTCTTCTAAATGCCACGAGATTCGCGCTCTGCCGCGGCCAAAAAGCCAAGGTCAGCATGTCTGACTTCAGAAAGGCCATTGAAATGGAAAAACGCGGAAAATGGAGCAAAAAAACGAGACCAATCGGCTTCTCGAGGAAATGAACCGGCTCCATTCTAACTCCCCAGACTGGCTAGCCTCCCCAGGTTCTTGATTGTTTGACATGTTGACAATTGTCAACATGTCAACATATAATTCAGCCGACATGGGTAATGTGAAAGGAATGCAGCAATGAGAGAAAAGGATTATCGGGCGTCCAGGCTCATGAGGGAGCTGGGGGTTCCCATCAGGTATCAGATTGTGAAGCTACTGGATGAAGGGCCGAAGACTGTGGGTCAGCTTGCACAGCTCCTGGATCGCCACCCTGCGACGATATCACATCACCTCCACATTTTACGGGCAGTGGATGTTGTACGCTA
>SOJN01000125.1 GCA_004376575.1 candidate division TA06 bacterium
AAGGTGAAGAGCTATCTTGCTGAAGTGAAGGAGGAGGCTACGGCTTCTAGAAGAGGATGAGGGAGACGGAGATAGAAAACGTTTGGTGGTAGGACTGGCCTAGCCGGGGCCAGGAGTTCGCCAAGGCCGGGGCACCAGAGGCCCCGGCCTTTCTTTGTGACAAGGTACGAAGTACGAATTGCCAAGTACGAAGTCCGTCCTGGGCGGCACTTGGTGCTTCGTACATTGTACCTCGTCCGTCGTAGCTGTAAGCTATAGAATTCTCTGTTTCTCTTACAGCTTGGGGCTTGTTAGTTTCCAGTTAGCATTCCAGCACAAAATATGTTAGAATCGTAGTTGATGCCGAAGGAAATTAGCAGAAAGAGGCTTCTCTCTTCTGAGAGGGGGTTGAAGGCCAAGAAAAAGGGCAGATTCGCCATGGCGCTCTGCTATCCCAACACCTACGAGATAGCGATGAGCAATCTCGGTTTCCTCACGATTTACAGGATGGCCAATGAACTGGCCCACCTCAGGTGTGAGAGGGCTTTCTACTGGCCGCAAAGCGGGAAGACTATCGAATCTGGAAGAGAGATCGGCAAGTTTGATGTTGTGGGTATCTCACTCAGCTACGAGCTGGATTATCCACGGGCCGTCACGATGATTGGAGACTCCGGCATTCCGCTGCTGAGAGAGGAAAGAGGCGAGTCAGATCCTTTGGTGATTGCTGGAGGTTGTGCGATCACTCTAAACCCCCAACCGCTCACCGCTTTTGTTGACATATTCTTCATCGGCGAGGCTGAAGAGTCCTTCCGTGAGTTTGCCAACCTTCTTGCTGGTGTCGGACGGGTGAGGAAGGCTGGCTGGCGAAAGGAGATGCTAAGACGGGCCTCAAGGATTGAGGGTGTTCACGTGCCTGGTGTGAAGGATTCTGCAAAACGGAGATGGGTTTCTAGACTTGACGCATTAAACACCTCTTCACCTCTCTTGACACCCAACTCCCACTTCAGCGACATGTATCTTACTGAGGTAGGGAGAGGTTGTCCCAGAGGTTGCCGGTTCTGCGCTGCCAGCTATGTGTACAGACCTTTCAGAATCAGGAGCGCAGCGTCAATAATCGAGCACGCCAGGAGTGACGATTTGGAGTTTCCCAGGATTGGATTTGTGGGAGCAGCCGTCAGTGATCATCCGGGCATAGAAAGGCTCTGCATGGAATTTGCAAAGCGGGGGAAAGAGGTGGGCATATCGTCATTGAGACCGGATAATCTGACCCCACGCCTGCTCTCCACCCTTGTAGAGACCGGCATGCGAACTGTGACTCTAGCACCGGAAGCAGGGTCCGAAAAGATGAGAGGAATGATTGGGAAGGCGATGACCCAGGACCGAATTCTCCAATCTGCCCAGATGTGCCAAGAGGTGGGCGTACGTAATCTAAGGCTCTATTTCATGATCGGTCTCCCTTTTGAGACTGACTCCGACGCGGATGCGATAGTTGAACTGGCGACTGGGATTTCCAAAACGTTCAGGCGGAGGATCTCTGTGAGGCTGGGTGCTTTTGTTCCCAAGGCAAATACGCCTTTCCAGTGGCAACCGATTGCTTCTTCTGAGGTGGTAGAAAGGAGAGTCGGGGTTATCAAGAAAGGTCTTTCCTCCGGGAAGAACATACGCGTTTTTGCCAGAAGCGTTAGGGAGGTGGAAGTCCAGGCGATATTCTCAAGGGGAGGTGTAGATGTAGGAACTGCGCTCTACAACTGGTATTCGGGTCGCAACTGGAAAAGGGCGTTCAGGAATGCAGGAGTAAACAGACAACGACTACTTTATGATCGGCTCTCCACCGAGGCACATCTACCGTGGGACTTCATAGATATGTCCTTTCCCAAATCCCTCTTGAAAAGAGAACTCATGAAGGCAGAAAGGGCAGCCTCATAGCTGCCCTCCAGATTATGCTGGCTGAAGAAAACCTTCAGACCTTTTGGAGCTTCTTGGATCTCAAACAACGAGTGCAAACGTAAACCTTCTGAGGTTTGCCTTCGAGCATTATCTTTACCTTCTGCAGGTTCGGTTGCCACATCCTGTGCGTTCTGTTCTTTGCATGGCTCACGTTGTGGCCAAACTGGCCCGCTTTCCCACAAATGGAGCATTTTTTTGCCATCCTTCTCCTCCAGTCTACTTGTTTCTTCTCTGGAGCATGATACCACTCAACCTTCACCTTTTGCAAGGCAAAAGGGAAATTTTCGCTGTGCACCCTTTTCGGTTGACACATATCTCAGTCTTTAATAGACTTGGCACAACACGCTCACATGTGGCTCGGTTCTCTCAGACAACAGACTGAAGAGGAGCATACCTGTGGTTGAAAAGGAGGCTGAACGCAAGCCTTCAGCCCCAATAAAGGGAGTATCTGGTCCTCCCTGGAACATGTTGGAGAATAAGCTGAGAAACAAGACACCTATACTTGTATATCACAAGACTGGTATTAAATTCGACTGGAGCGGGACATGGAATACTGCCTCGCAGTTCAATCTGCATATGAAATATCTCCATGCGATGGGGTATAAGACGTGTGCACTGAAGGAGGCGATTGCAGGCCACCAGTCAAAGAGGCTGGCAATAACTTTTGACGATGCATATGAATCGGTCTATACACTGGCCTACCCCATAATGAAAAAGTTTGGTTTCAGGGGCACAGTTTTCGTGATCACTGGATATGTAGGTAGGAAAAACTCGTGGGATGTGAACCTGGGTTTCAGAAGGTGGGGGCACATGAGTTGGGATCAGATAAGAGAGATGGCAAATGACGGTTTTGAGTTCGGTTCGCATACAGAAAGTCACTCTGACCTTACAAGGCTTGCTCCTGATGTTGCCAGAAGAGAGTTGTCTTCGTCAAAAGCCGCTCTGGAAGCCAATCTGGACAGGCCCTGTCGTTATCTTTCCTATCCTTTTGGAAGGACAAATCCGGCAGTAAAGCACCTGGTTGAAGCGGCCGGATACGAAGCTGCCTTCACCATTGCCGCTGATAAGTATAGAGATGTTATGGAAGTCGGCAGAATGGGTGTGTATGTCACAGATCTTCTCTTTGACTTGAAGGCAAAACTTGGACTCTTTGGCTCCATTATTGGGAACGCGGAGAGGGGTAAAGGAAGGTTCATTAACTTCTTCTCCAACGGCACTACAATCGTGAACAGACTCAGGCGCTCAAAAGGGTGGAAGATGTCGTGAGAATACCAAAAAGGTCGAAGCCTGTAGATTACCTCTTCTTAATCCGCCCCACGCTTCTGGTGCCAGTATGGACACTCCTGCTTATTGGGCACTACAGGGGCCTTTCCTACATTGGCCAGGGGTCATACGGATGGGACCTGGAGAGGTTTTCATTTTCTGTTCAATTCATCTATGTTTTTCTCCTCTATTCCGCACTCATGGGGGGAGTGTATGTACTCAATCAGATAGTGGATAGGGAGACAGACAAAAGGAACGAAAAGCTTTTCCTCCTCTCGGCAGGGATAGTACCACTCTGGCTTGCGGCACTGGAGATGCTTCTTCTTTTTCTTGTTCCTCTGTTTCTGTCTGTTCTCCTTGGAGGTCGAATTTTCCTGCTGATGCTCATCTCGCTTGTGATGGGAGTTCTGTATTCGACTCCACCGTTTCGTATGAAGGGGAGGCCAGTCGCTGATCTTTTGTTCAATGCTCTGGGTTACGGGATGGTCAACTTTCTGGTGGGGTGGGTTGTTGCCGGTTCCCTCAGCAAGGCTGCATTCGCCCACGCAATCCCCTATTGTCTCGCCGTTGGAGGAGTATTCGTCAACACGACCATCCCTGATATTAAAGGAGACAGAGCTGATGGTGCGATCACAACGGGTGTCCTTCTTGGCGAAGTGCGCACGGCCTACCTCGGCCTTGTGCTCATTCTTCTGGCGGGATTGGCTTCGTTGTTTTTGAAGGATATGGTGTGCCTTATCGCAGCATCAGTTGCAGTTCCGTTCTTTGTCCTTGCGGTTGTGAAAAGGAACAGGAGGTGGTACCTCCGTTCATTCAGGATTGGAGCTCCTACATTAGTGGTTGCTGCCGCTATTCTCTTTCCTTATTATGTCCTCCTTCTGCTGTTCACTCTTTTTTCGATGAAGGTTTACTATAGAAAGAGGTTCAATCTGGCTTACCCTTCAATAGTGGATGAGAGGTAGAACTTGAGGACACTTTTTCTCATCTCCATTGCTCTTCTGTTTCTGCCTTCTTTTTCTGATGCAACAGATAACATTAGTTTGAGAGATTACATACTCACGGGTCTTGAATACAGCTACCACGAGAACTACGACAGCGCGAAGGCTTACTTCAAAAGGGCCATAGAGGAAGATCCTGAGGACCCATCCGGGTACTTTTTTCTTTGCGGCCTATATGGTCTTTACATGAGCGATTTCTCCACTGATGAGGTTGAAGGCCTTTTCCTCATAAATCTATTTGATGCGGCAGAGGCGGCAAGAAAGAGAATCCAGGTTGACAGCAATGATGGGTGGGCCCATTTCTATCTTGGTGGTGCCTATGGCTACAGAGCATTGAAGGAGCAGCGTAAAGGGGGTCTATGGGGCGCCCTCGGGCATGCTCTCACAGCAGTGGCTGAGCTGAAGAAGGCGGTCTCATGTGATTCCACCATATACGACGCATACATGGGAATAGGGAGTTACCACTACTTTGTGAACCGCCTCTGGGCTTACATACCATTTTTGGGTAGAGACCCGGATAAGGGAATAAGAGAGATGAAGCTTGCCATTGAGAAAGGAATCTTTGTCAGGGTTCCGGCCCAGGACGGGCTGACTTACATTCTACTCAGGGAAAAAAGGTATGAAAGGGCCCTGAGGCTTGCAAGAGATCTCGTCTCGAGATACCCGAACAGCAGAACCTTTCGCTGGACACTGGGAAAGGTACACCTGGATATGAAAGATTGGGGGAATGCTAGCGGTACCTACCGGACTTTGCTGTCCATGATTGAAACCGGCCAGCCGGGCAGTTATCATAATCTAGCGTACTGCGGAGAAAAGCTTTCCTACTGCCTGTACAGGTTGCATCGATACGAAGATGCTCTCGATATTTGTCTTGAGATGCTTGATGTCTTAGACAATCCAGCCGACAACGAGGCGACTGAGCAGCTAAGAAAAGACCTGGAACGCCTTCGAGAAAAGATTCTAAAGGCTAAGGCCGGGCAATGAGGCATGACTCTCAAAGGGTAGTTCTAGTTATCGCATATTATTTCCCTCCGCTGGCCATGGGTGGCGTTCAGAGGATTACCAAATTCTGCAAGTATCTTCCAGAATACGGCTGGAGACCTGTGGTTCTCACATCTTCTCCCAGAAGTTACTTCGCCCTCGATACCTCTTTCGCGGAGGAGCTGAAGAAGACCACAGCCTTTGAGGCGAAGAGCTTGGTCCCTTTTTCTCTGGGAGTTGGGGAGTCCTTCGAAAATTGGAGAACCAGGCTGAAGCGGATCGCCAGATGGGTTCTCTTTCCTGATGTGAGAGTCCTCTGGGTACCTTACGCAGTGACTGTTGGATTCAAACTTCTTAGGATGTTTCAGGTGGATTGCATACTTGCCACTGCACCACCCTGGAGTTCGCTTCTGGCCGCCAGGCTTTTGAGCCACAGGAGTGGACTCCCCCTGATTGTCGATTTCAGAGACGCCTGGGTAGACGACCCTTTCGCCTCCTACCCCACTTTCTTACACAAGAGACTCAACATGTCTCTTGAGCGATGGGTAGTCTCCGGTGCAGCCAGAGTCATATCCATAAGTGAAGAAATAACTGCTGGTATGCGCAGCAGGTGTAACGGGAATTGGAAGAAATACCGAGTGGTAAACCAGGGATTTGACCCCTCAGATTTTGAACAGGTGGTGGAGCGAGGGGAGCGGTTCACTGTATGCTACACAGGGAGTCTTATCAGAACAAGGAAACCCGATGATCTCTTCGTGGCTGTATCTCAACTGATAAGGGACGGTGTTCTTGATCCCAAACAGGTCGAAGTGGACATTGTAGGATTTTGTCCCTCGACCTTTGTTGAGGCCGCCCGAGCCCTGGGCCTTGAAGACGTCGTCAGATTCAGAGGTTATCTTCCCCACGCCGCTTCTGTGCGCCGTCTGTTGGGGGCAGATATTCTCTGGCTGTACATAGCCGAATCGGAGGGGAAGACAATTCTGACGGGCAAGCTTTTTGAATATCTTGGTTCGGGGAAGAGGATTGTAGCATCTGTGCCAGAGGATGGAGCTGCCGCGTCAGTGATTCGGGCTCTTGGCGCGGGCGTTGTGGTGCGGCCAGGAGATATAGAAGGATTGAAACAGGTTCTTGCAGAGTCCCACGAGAAGTGGCAGCGCGGAATCGAGGCCAAAATGCCATCAGAAAGGCTCAAGAATTATGATAGGCGCCTGCTTGCAGGGGAACTGGCAGAGATTCTGAATGAGGCCTGCCGGCGCCGTTAGAGGCTTTCTGATTCTCACCATCCGTAAGTCCGGGATCGATTCGGTTTCTCTGGAACTTTTGATTCACCATTTCGTCAAGAGATGCGAGGGGAAATGGGGAACACAGATGCCGAAAGTGTAAGTGATCTTGAACTCTTCGAAAAGACATCTGATGGAGACGAGGATGCTTTTGTACAGATTGTCCACAGGTATGAGGATCGGCTCTACGGTTTTCTTCGGAGGATGGTTTCCGACAGCAGTGACGCAGAAGACCTGCTCCAGCAGACGTTTCTCAGGGTATACAAAAAGAGCCTTGATCACTGCCGAATCAACAGCTTCTCTTCCTGGATATTCACCGTTGCGGCGAACCTGGCAAGAGATGAGTTGCGGAGAAGAGCCCGAATTGGCAGAAGGACATTCACTTTGGATGATGGGTATGCCGAAACGATCGCAGACAAGAAGGCTGTAACGGTTGAAAAAGTGGCTTACTCTGAGCTGAGGGAAAGGGTTGACTGGGCGGTTGGGTGCTTGAATGAGACGTACAGGGCGGTTTTCGTTCTAAGGGACATTGAGGGTATGTCCTATGAAGAGATAGCGATGGTATTGAAGATAAGGATTGGAACCGTGAAATCAAGACTGAACAGGGCAAGGCTGAAGCTTCGGGTTCTCCTTGCACCTTACATCAAGGAGGAATCTGCCGATGACATGTAATAAATGTATGTCTCTCTATACAGCATACAAAGATGGAGAACTGTCGGCAAAGCGCAGGAGCGAAGTTAAAGAGCACATTCGTATGTGTGAAGCCTGCAGGTCAACATACTCCACGATCGACCAGATACTGGATACATCTGCATCGCTTCCGAGCTTCGAGGCCGCAGAAGATTTTGTGGGAAGGCTCCTTTCTAAGATACGCTCGTCTGAGCAGGTCCTTCCTGCGCCCGCTTCCAGATTGAGGTGGCTCGTTCCAAGACTAGCCTACGGCGCTCTGGTGATGGTTCTTGCCGCAGTGATCAGTTTCGGGGTTTTCTATGTGAGTGGCAGAAAAGGCACGGCCCCTGTGGTCGAACTCATCCCAAAAGAACGTGTGTATTCACTTGGGCCCGAACCAAGAACGTCTGAGATTGTGGTTGACGAGCCGGACTATTCGCTTGGTCATGAGGCTGGGCCTGAGGACGTGATCTATCTGCTGCCCTCACATTCCACCAATGCCAGACTGGCCAGCTACTAAAAGGAGGATCAAGATGAGACTCTGTTTGAATGTACTCGTGGCCTTGTTGGTTTTGACGCTGGCGATCCCACTCACCTCGGCAGGTTCCATATCCTCACTCCAGGCTGAGATATCCAGACTCTTCGAGCAGGTGAAGCCGTCGGTGCCCACCGTGGTTTACACAATGGGGCATAAAGAACTCATCAGCACCGGAATAGTCATTAATAGTGGAGGGTATATACTCACCACCAAGGACTTTTCAGGGAAGCCAGGTTCTATTGAGGTTCAGTTCCCGAACAAGAAGCGGAAAGCGAAACTGATTGGTTATGACAGAGGATCAAAGCTTGCGGTCCTGAAGGTGGAAGGAGCTGGACTTGTTCCCGTAAGAATTGGAAACTCAGACAAGGTGAAGCCAACGACCTGGGTGATGATTGTCGGAAACAGCCTGGGTATCTCGCCCTCAGTGTCGATTGGCCTGATAAGTGGGAGAAGGGCAAAGGACGACATGCTTCAGATAAGCGCGAGCATAAGCCCTGGCAACAGCGGGGCTGGGGTGTTCAATTCTGATGGAGAACTGATTGGTATTGTATCGGCCGCACTCACAAGACCACTCTATATCTCGGTGGGAGGGGGTAAAGTCAAGACGGAGATTAATCTCCTGAGCAGGGGTGAACTTCCGGTCGGTGGATATGGTCTGTTGACCCCCATTAACCGGGCAAGAAAATCGATGCGAGATATTATCGAGCATGGGACTACCAGCTACGGGTGGCTTGGGGTGATGCTTCAGAAGCTCGACGAAACGCTGAAGTCAGCCCTGGGCGTTGACCGAGGTGCTCTGGTTACCAACGTCGTCGAGGACAGCCCAGCAGAAAAGGGTGGTTTTAAAGAAGGTGATGTTATCATCACTTACGGCAAAAAGGCCGTTAAGGATGTGCAGTATCTCGTCAAGATAGTGAAAGCGACGAAGCCCGGAACTGCAGTCAAAATTGTAGTATCAAGAAAGGGAAAGAAGAAGACTCTCAAAGTCAAGCTGGGCGAAAGACCCGAGAAGGATGTGCTGCTCAACCCCTGGCAGATCTCTATTCCTCAATTGTTGAAAGAGTTCGACAGGAAGACTCTGGATAGTCAGGTAGAGAACCTGAAAAAGGAGATAGAAAAGCTGAAGGAGGAAGTGAAGAAACTGAAAAAAGGCCGTGGTTTGTAGTTCTTCCCATCTACTTTTACCGGCACAAGAAGGGAGGCCATTTCGGCCTCCCTATCTTCTTAACCTGGAACCACAAGATTACACGAGATTTACACAGATGAAACCACGTCCTCATGGCTGAACCCGAACCATAAAGAGAATCTTGTGATAATCTGTGAAATCTGTGGTTCAGGGTCTTTTGGACTTCTGGCGGGCGGTGCCCGGTGCCGCCGTGTATAGCGAGCATTGACCAGTGTAGAAGAATGGGGTATTATCTATGGCCAGCACAAGAGCCTGGAACAGTGGGGGAAGAAGGGGCCATTCTGATTTGGATCAGTTATGAATCTCATTTTCTACATAGTTGACGTCTTTGCCGAGAAGAAGTATGCAGGTAATCAGCTGGCGGTGGTGAGGAACGCCAGCGCCCTCTCCGTTGATGAGATGCAGGCGATTGCGAAAGAGATGAACTATTCTGAGACGACCTTCATACTTTTCGATGGGGAACGGGACGGCGGGTACGACGTCCGCATCTTCACTCCTGAAAATGAACTGCCGTTTGCCGGCCATCCGACATTGGGAACGGCCTTCATAATACAGCGTGAGATTGTTGGAAAGCCTGTTGGAACGGTAGTGCTGAACCTAGGGGTGGGGAAGATCCCGGTGACCTTTGAGTATGAAAGCGAAGGGAAGAGCTTGTTGTGGATGGAGCAGATCGAGCCAACGTTCGGGAGCACATTGGCCCCAGGAGCAGTTTCTGAAGTACTGAACCTGAATGAGACTGAGATCGATGAGCAATTTCCAGTTCAAGAGGTCTCAACAGGTGTACCTACCATTATTGTTTCCCTGAAGAGCCTCGACGCATTGAAGCAGGCGCAGATAGACAGGGACAAATACTTCAGTCTTGTGGAAAAAACCGAGGGCAAGGGTGTCCTCATCTTCTGTCCCGAAACCCGCAACAGTGGAAATGACTTGAGCGTCAGGTTCTTTGCAGATTACTTTGGGGTACCCGAAGATCCGGCCACAGGAAGCGCAAACGGGTGCCTTGCAGGATACTTGGTCAAACACCGGTACTTCGGAAAAGACCAGATCGACATTCGGGTTGAACAGGGCTATGAGATAGGCAGGCCTTCGTTACTTCTCTTGAGAGCAGGGGAGAAAGAAGGCAGAATAGATGTATCGGTCGGTGGCAGGGTGTTTACCGTTGCTGAAGGGAAACTTGTCTAGATGTCACGCCTGGCACCAGTCCTTTGCCATCTAGAGGTAATTAGCTTAGGTCCCTGGAGATGAACATGAACAATCTCATCTATAGAAGACAGTTTATTCTGAGCAGCAAAGAGCTCGTTCCACTGTCTCATTGGCAACATCTAAGACTCAACAACAATAGATACATAGTGTATGCGCATCCTGACCTGGAGCTGGCAGAAATCAAGGATGCAGGGAAAAGGATCATCTTGCTGGGATACATATTTGACGCACAAAACCCTCGGTACTCCAATTACGACATCCTGAAGGAATTGATTTCTGCGCAGAGCTTCAGGGAGCTGATTAAAGCGACATACAGATATGCGGGAAGATTCGTATTGATATTTGAAGATGGAAGCTCAGCAAAATTGATGCATGACTGCGCGGGATTGAGACAAATATACTATACAACAGGGATAAAAGAAGTGTGGTGTGGTTCCCAGCCGAGTATTCTTGCCAGGTTTCTGAATTTGGAAAAGAGCAGCAACAAGGCTCTTAACGACTTCTGCAATTCCAAAGAATTCAAATCAAGACATAAGGCCTGGGCCGGGGATGGCACCATCTACGATAATATAAAACACTTGATGCCGAACCATTATCTGGACTTAGGATCAGGTGAAAATCACAGGTATTGGCCAGAGGAGACAATAGGAGAGATGTCAATTGATGCGGCTGTGGGGGTTAGTACAGAATACCTGAAAGGGTTTATCAAGTGCGCAAGTGAAAGATACAAGCTGATGCAGGCAGTTACAGCCGGCTGGGATACGAGAGTCCTGTTGGCGGCGAGCAGAGAGAAGAAAGATGAGATATTCTACTTCATAAACAAGCACAAGTATCTGAGGGATGAGAGTCCTGATATCAGGGTTCCGCGCAGATTGCTTGACAAACTTGGATTAGAGTTCAACGTGATAGAGTATTCCCATGATGTCGATGATGAGTTCAGGAGTATCTTCAAGAAAAACGTCACCCTGAGCAGGGAGACATTGTTGCCTGCCATCTATAATGTCTACTACATGCAGTTCCCTAATATGTTGAATATAAGCGGGGATGCCAGCGGGATTGTAAGGAATTACTTTGATGAAACGGACTGTGCCGACAACCGTATGTTAGCGGAGCTTGCCGGGTATGAGAACCTGGAATATCCGATGCAGGAGTATACCAAATGGCTCGAAAGAAGCTGCGACGTAGCCAAAGAACATGATGTGAGTATCCTCGACTTGTTCTATTGGGAAGAGAGAATGGGAAACTGGGGGGCACTCGGACCAGCTGAAACCGATATTGCAATAGAAGAGTTTTCTCCCTTTAATTGCAGGGATCTTTTGACGGTGATGTTGTCCGTCAACGAGAAGTTTAGGGATATGTACAGCAGCAAACTGTATGAGGAAATGGTAAAAGAGATGTGGAGCGAAGCGCTAAGCGAACCTGTCAACCCTTCAGCAAGATTCGCTTTGATTAGAATCCTCAAGAAGCTAAGGCTGTATCCGACAGTAAGATATTTTTGCAGGAAAATACTAGACAAATAACATATCATTTCTGCGGTTTGTCTGATGAGCCACCCGTCCCGCATCGGTACGCAAACAGGTACCCGGACGGAGGAGTCACCGAGATATGTATAAACACACTCAGATTGGTTGGGTCACCGGGATATCTCTTGGAATGGGTGTTCTATTATGTATCCACATAAGTATCCAGGAACCAAACTGGATCCTCTTTTCTGTACTGGGTGTGCTCATGATCTGTCTCATCCTGTTTTCGACCTTAACTGTCCTTGCCGACCACAGGTCTATTGTCGTCTGGTTTGGGCCGGGGGTGATCAGGAAGAGACTCAGCTTGGAAGAGATTGAGTCCTCTAAGGTTGTTCGATACCATTGGTTGTGTGGATGGGGTATTAGAAAAATCCCCAAAGGCTGGATGTTCAATGTATCCGGGTTGCATGCAGTTGAGCTGTCCCTGAAAAGCGGCAAAGTGTTTCGAATTGGTACCGACGAACCCCAGAAACTCAACAATTTCGTGCAGACAAGGCTGAGCGAAAGAAGCCAATAGCTCTCAGCTATCAACTTGTAGTCGGTGCCAGCGTAGACACGCCCATCATGTCATTGCGAGCCAAAAAGGTCCGGCCTTTCGATAGAAAGGACGAGGCATTTTTCATCCCGAGTTTATCGAGGGAGAGCGGCGTGCGACCCTTCGACGAGCTCAGGGTAAACGAAGCACCCATTAAAAGGCACCTTGTCAAGGCAAAAAGTCTTCCGCACACGAG
>SOJN01000126.1 GCA_004376575.1 candidate division TA06 bacterium
TTTCGAAGGTGTCGGGAAGGGGGTGCGGAATTTCGAGGGCGTAGCGAGTGTGGGAAGGGAATTTCGAAGGAGCGTGGTAGGGTGGAATTTCGCGATTTTGTGTAAGTCAGGGCATATAGGCTGCTGAGGAATAGTCTGATTCCCAGACTCTAACCATGCCCAGTTTCTGCTCTGATGGTAGCTCTCTGACCAAGGCGGTAAAAATATATTTGGCCATATTTTCACACGTAGGACTTATGCCCTCGAGTTCGGGCACCTCATTCAAGACCGAATGGTCAAGACGGTTTACAATCTGCTGTAGCAGGGAGCGGAGTTCCCTGTAGTCAATAGCTACTCCTCGGTTGTCCAGGTCGTCTGTAACCACATGAATCTCTACCTTCCAGTTGTGGCCGTGCAGTTTTTCGCATGACCCGACCATACCCTTGATTGCGTGTGCAGCAGAGAAAGATGCCGAAACAGAAATGTCAAAACTCACAGTATCCCTCCGTTGTATAGCTTTCTACTTACCAGAACTTGCTGTCCGTGAGGATCACCTCATCGCGCCGTGGACCGACAGATACTGCGGCGACCTCGGCGCCAACAAGCTCGCTTATCCTGTCCAGATACTTTCGAGCTCTCGAAGGCAGCTCACCCAATGTTCTGGCCTCTCTGGTAGACTCGCTCCACCCCCATATCTGTTCGTAGATGGGCGTGCACTCGCCAAGTATGGCTGTCTGAGCAGGAAACTCGTCGACTATCTCTCCTTCGTACATGTACCCCTTACATATCTTAAGCGTATTCATGCCGTCAAGCACATCAAGCTTTGTAATTGCAATCCTGTCAATCCCACTCACTCTGACCGCACGTCTCACGAGCAGTGCATCAAACCAGCCACATCTCCTGGGCCTTCCGGTGGTTGCCCCATATTCTCTCCCCTTTATGCGCATCTTCTCCTCTAGCTTTTCTGAGAACTCTGTTGGAAAAGGGCCAGCTCCAACTCTGGTAGTGTAAGCCTTCGTGACACCCAGCACGCTATCTATCTTGCTGGGGCCGACGCCGACTCCCGTGCATGCACCTCCGGCAATCGTGCTACTTGAGGTCACAAATGGGTACGTGCCAAAGTCTATGTCAAGGAGAGCCCCCTGCGCACCCTCAAACAGGACTCTCTTACCACCAGATATGAATTTGTTGACGATTATGGACGTATCCTTTATCCAGGGCCTCAACCTTTGGGCAAATCCCCTGTACTCTCCAACCATATCGTCGTAATTGGTTGTCTCGTGATGATAGTAGTTCTCCAGGAAGAAGTTTTTTTCCTCCACATTTGCTTTGAGTTTTTCTTCAAAGACATCAAAATGAAGCAAATCAATGGCCCTTATACCAATTCTATCCATCTTGTCAGTATAAGTCGGCCCTATTCCTCTGTGGGTGGTCCCAACCTTCTTTGACTCGCGTTTTATCTCCTTGGCCTCATCAAAGAGTTTATGGTAAGGCATGGTGATGTGTGCAGCCTCGCTGATAAAGAGGCGCCCATCGACCTCTATGTTTCTTGCGGAGAGCTCATCTACCTCGGAGAGGAGAACCCTGGGATCTATTACTACGCCGTTACCTAATACACACACCTTCCCGGGATGGAGAATTCCTATGGGGACCAGATGAAGTATGAATTCCTGCTTATCAATGACTACTGTGTGTCCGGCGTTTGCCCCACCCTGGAATCTGGCTACGAGATCTGCATCAGCGGAGAGAAGGTCAACTATCTTTCCCTTCCCTTCATCTCCCCATTGAGTCCCCACAATCACGAGGCTTGGCATGCTTGTTCCTCTTTACAAACCTCGGCAATAATACGCTTGAACCAAGGACTGTCAAGAACAAAATGTTCTACACAAAGTAGAAAGTACAGAGTACAGGGTACGAAGGACGAAATGCAAATCACCAAACAGAAGGCAGGGGATGAAGTTATTTTCTCCTTCGACAGGCTTAGGACCTTCGGGATTTTCGAAGGTGTTGGGTGGAAGTGAAGGGAGTTTCGCAATTTCGAAGGTGAGGGTGTGTGGGAAGGGAATTTCGTAGGTTAGGGGTTAGGGCTTGGGTGGGAAGACTGGTTTATGGGGTTCGACCATCACCACTTTCTCCCTCTCCACCATGACCGTGCCGGGTGGCGCCTTCCTCGGCTTTCGCACATATCTTCTCTCTGCATACGCCACAGGAACGACGCGGGAGGTTCGAGCCTTGCTGTAGTAGGCAGCTATGCTCGCAACCTCCTCTATGTCCTTCTTGCCCGGAATTTTTCCTGTCCCCTGAACTCTCATTATGGTGTGAGAGCCGGATGCAGAACTCGTATGAAAGAAAAGATCCTTCGGCTTAGCAAGATGGAAAGTGATCTCATCGTTCTCCCTGGCGCTTCTGCCAACAACCACCTCCCACCCTCCGCTCGTAACGAACCTTCTGTACTGTTTTTCGGCCTTCTCCTTTTTCGCTGTCGTTCGCTGTACAAGCCCCTCCTTTACCAGAACCTCCCTGAGCCCGTCCAGGTCAGCCTTTGAACTCGCCTTCTCCAAGCTCTTCTTGAGGGATTCAAGATGGGTAACAACTTCTTTTGACGAAGCCAGTCTCTTTTTGATTGCAGGGGGTGCTTTCTTCAACTTCTTGTATTTTTTGTAGTATCCCTGGGCTGTCTCCTGTGGACTCTTGCCCCGGGTGAGAGTTATCTTCAACTTTCTTTTTGGCTCCGTTGGACTTTCCAGCAAGACTTGAGAAGCGCCCTTCCTGATCTTTCGAAGATTCATAAGAATGGCATCTCCCATTGTCTTGTATTCATCGCACTTTTGGGCTTTTTTCAAATCGTTCCGTTGCTTTTCAAAAAGAGTCTTCTTCGACCTGGTCTTCTTTTCTACCGCTTTCAACAAGAATTTCTTCTTTTCTTCTAACCTGTAGACTTGTACTGGCTTTAAATAGAACTCAACTGCCGCCTCATTCATGGAGCCGAATCTTTTGTGTTTCAGTTCAGCAAGGTGAGAGAGCTTAAAGCACGAAACCTCAACTGCATCTTCTTCCTTGTAGTACACGCTGGGAGAGAACCTCTCATTCACCACATCCTCGCACATTCCTCCTACCTCCCCTGCGACCCTCACCAGCTCTGCACGGGAACAGTCCGCGACTCTCTTCTCAATACTCAAACCAGACCTGTATACAGTCTCCCGGGACAGGAGAGGGCCGAAACCCATTATGCATTTCTGTATTCTCTCACTCAGAACAGCACCCTTATCCTCCAGCATCACCTCCATGAGTCCATCTTTGTCCAGAACCTCGGGGTCAACCCACCCGGGGTGTCTCGGTGGCCTGTATGTACGACCGACCACATTTCTCTTTGTCTTTCTTAAATAGGTAACGACTCTGTCTGCAGATGTAAGAAGGATGGCGTTGCCGCTGCTGCCCACAAGCTCAACGACGAGCCTATGCGTCACAGTCTTATCCAACGAATCTCTCTTTTCAAATCCTATCTCAGCAATCCTCTCCAAGTCCTTCTGATTGATACCTGTAATCTTCGCGCCTTGTACGAGTTTGCCAGCCGTTCTCGCAAAGTGTGTCGGGATTTCATCTTCTCTGATTTCAACAGACATCAGTCTCTTGAATCGGGGGTGGCAGGATACCACAAGACAGCCTCGGCTGGTCTCTATGACCAGCTCCCATTGGTCAATCTGCTTCAGGGCTCTCACCTTAGCACCTTTGAACGTTTCAGACAGCTCACCACACAAAGCTTTCAGTACAGCGGCATCCAGAGCCATTTCTTCCTCCCTCTGGCATTGTAGCCACACTGGGGGATGAGGTCAAGCACCCTCCACTCCCAAAAAGACGAAATTACGAAACTACGAAATTGAACACCTTGTCAACCCCGGGGGGAAAGGGTGCGGTCCCTTGATCCGAAAGTAAGACAACGGATTTTCGCTGTCTGTCTCCGCCATCCGAGTGGTGTCATCCCCGCGCAGGCGGGGATCCAGATCCCTACCGCGCGTATTCCTAGATTCCCGCT
>SOJN01000127.1 GCA_004376575.1 candidate division TA06 bacterium
ATTTGTCTCCGATCTCTCTCTGGATATTCAAAGCTTCCTCATAGCATTTCAGTGCTTCCGTGTAGTCGCCTCGATTCACATGGATATTTCCGATGCTGATTAGACTTACTGCCACCCCTCTTCTATCGCCGATCTCTCTTTTTGTACTCAATGACTCCTCATGGCATTTCAGTGCTTGCTCATAGTCTCCTCGGCTCCAATGGACAACCCCAATGCTGTGTAGAGTCTGTGCCATACCTCGTTTGCCTCCGATCTCTCTCTGGATATTCAAAGCTTCCTCATAGCATTTCAGTGCCTTCCCATAATTGCCCCTGTTCGCATGAATGATCCCGATGTTGTGCAGACTCAGTGTTGAGCCTGGCGTGTCTCCAATCTCTCTCTGGATCTTCAAGGCTTTTTCATAGCATCTCAACGCATCGTCATAATCCCCGTGGTTCCAGTGTATGATTCCGATGCTGTTCAGACTCATTGCCACATGCCGTCTGTTTCCGATCTCTCTCTGGATCTTGAGGGCTTCCCCCAAGCATTTCAATGCTTTTCCATAATTCCCGCGGTCCGAGTGTATCCTCCCAATATTGAACAAAGTTCCTGCTATTCCAGATCTGTCTCCGATTTCTCTTCGGATGGCTAAGGTGTCCTCATAATACTCCAACGCCTTCGCGTACTTCCCTTGGTCTGCAAAGACATTCCCGATGCTGTTCAAACTCGACCCCACGTCCCGTTTGTTTCCAATTTCCTTTTGGATATTCAAAGACCTCTTGTAGTAGTCCAGCGCTTCCGCATAATCACCCCGGTTGACGTGAACGATCCCGATGCTGCGGAGACTCAACGCCGCCCCTCTTTTTTCGCCGATCTCCTCCCGGATCTTCAGGGACTTCTTATAACACTCTAATGCCTCGTCGTAATCACCACGGTTCATGTGAACACTTCCGATGCTATGTAAGCTCTCCGCGAGTCCCTTTTGATCACGCGTTTTCCGGTAGATCCCATAGGACTTTTCCGCGTAGGCCATCATCTCATCGAAATTGTCCTGAAGATCATAAATCTTGCTTATTGTGGACAGCGCATCAGCTTCTTTCTTCTCTTCTCCCTTTGCTCGGGCCGAATCCTCCACAAACCGATACTCCTCCAGGGCTTTTTCATAGTCCCCCGTAATCTGATAGACATCTCCTAATCCTTCAGCGATGGCAATCCTCTCCTCCTCGGACTCCCGGTTCAACCTGGGCAGTATCTCTCTCGCCTTCCTATACAAGTGGATAGCTTCCTGGTTCGCATAGTCGTTCTTCGCCTGCCTGGCCGACCTGAGGGCGCTGTTCAGTCCCTTCTCCCACTTCTCCCCTCGCTCAAAGTGATACACTAGCCGGCCGTTTAGCTGTTGGAGCCTTCCAGCATATATGTTTTCCAGGGCTTCGCCCGCCTGCCCGTGCCACAACCGGCGCCTTACTTTCCCAATCCCTGAATATAGAACGTCGGCCATAAGGGCGTGGATGAAACGATACCGCTCTTCTCCTCTCTCGAAACTCTCGCGCACAATATGTGTCTTGACTCCTGCTTCGACTGCGTCAAGGATCTCTCTTTGCGACCGGTCCTGAATTGTCTGTAAGACTTCAAACTCGAACTCCTCCCCGATAAGAGCACCGCAAGCAAGTATTTCCTTGGTGCCCGGGTCGAGAGAATCAATCCGCCTCTGAAGTACTGCGTGAACCGATTGGGGAACCTCCTGGATCTTCGGCAAACCCTCTCTCACTTCTTCCTCAGTCAGGAATTTCAGCAGTTCCTCTGCAAAGAAAGGATTCCCCTCGGTCTTTTGATAAAGAAAATCCTGTAACTCTCGAGAGACCTTTATTCCGGGATAGAGCAGGCGAACCATGGCAGAAATGCTCTCAGCAGAAAGAGGTTCAAGGGCAATTTCTTCTGAGAGCCCCTCCCGCTGCAGAGAACCTGCAAATCGAAGGAGCCTGGATCCTTCTTGGCCGACAGCCTCCTCGGTTCGATAGGTACCGCATAGGAGGACCCCTGTTTTTTTCAGATTGCGGGCAAGGTACTGGAGAAGATCGAGGCTTGCTCCATCGGACCAATGGAGGTCCTCCACGATGAAGAGAAGGGAGTCTTTTGCTTGCTTGGTGAGGGTTACGAACAGTAACCGGACGGCCTCAAACAGGCGGAATGGGTCCGGAGCCCGATCCAGCTCGGAAGGCTGCAGCTCTGTCAGTCCCGGAAGAATGCGGGCAAGCTCCCTTTGGGAATAGCCAGGCAGGTTCTTAAGCAGCAAGGATCGCTCCTCTTTCTTCTCACTGAAGAAGCGGCTGAAGGCCTCCCGAAATGGGTAATAGTGGATGGCGCGGGTCTCCTCGTGACAACCGCCGACAAGTGCGGTTCCTCCTCTTCTTTCCAGAATCTGCTGCAGCTCCTTGACCAGTCTTGTCTTGCCTACCCCGGCTTCCCCGTGAATCAGAACCAACCTCCCTTTCTCCTGATGTGCCTCTTGAAGAAGGGACCGCAGCCGTGCTGATTCGCTGTCTCGACCGACGATGTACGGGGTTGAGACCAGAGGGCGTCCGATGGACTTTTTAGGAATGTCCTTCTCTCCACAGTGTCCGTTGCCGCCTCGTCGCTTCACGGTATAGAGGGCCTGGTCCGCCCAGCCCACGAGTGCTTCGAGATCTCTCCCCTTTTCTGCATAGAAGGTATAGCCCAAACTGCAGGTCACAGGCTGGATGGGTTCTCCCTTTTCGTCTGTCCAGGATGCTTGAGCGAGATTCTCTTTAATCCTCTCGGCCACGCGGATCACATCATCCTCTCTGATCTCAGGGAAGATCATCACAAATTCGTCTCCTGCGTAGCGACACAAGATATCAGAAGGTCGAATGGTCTTTTCGAGCAACGCCGCGACCTGGGAGAGAACTTGGTCTCCGGTAAGATGGCCATAGAAGTCATTAATAGGCTTGAAGTTGTCCAGGTCGATCATGGCTAAAGCGAAAGAGGAACCCTTTTTGTCTGCTCTTCGCTTCTCCTCGAGAAGTTTTTCACGGAAGTAGCGCCTGTTGTGGAGACCGGTCAGATCATCGACGTATTCGAGTCGTTCTTTTTGTTTGGGTCTTGCCATGGTCTCATCCAGAGAGTAAGAACCTCACAAGGCTCTTAGTTTCCAGTACGACGTCGACACGATGGCCACTTCTTTGGGGTTGAGAGAGCATTTTGCCCTGGAAATCAATCACCTAGATTACTACGAAATAGGATACATATCAAGACAAAAATGGGCCGTCCCTCATATCTGAGACCGTTGATCTGAGATCGAAGAACTTGCTAAGCTTTCGCCAGGATGTTATGGATATCGTTTTTCTTTTGACAACGTACCTCGTTTTTGCTAGCTTCTAAGCGAGCATTTGACCGGGATGAGGTTCCCGAGTCTCGCCGACCTATTGGGCTGGTTACCCGGAATAGAAAGGAGGTGTTCATCATGGCATACTTCGGCAATCCGGCTGACAAGATTGTCCATATCAATCAACCGTCAGACCAACGATGTGACAAGGCCAACGAGATAATAGAGAACAACGACCCACGAATAGACTTCGACAAGCTTTACAAAGCCAAAGGGTATAAGATATGCGAGCTCTGTAACATGGCACCCGCTAGCGTACCAGGTACCCCAAACTAGGACACAGAGGGTCGGCTCAGGCGACACGAGACGCATCAGGCCAACAGAGACCCTTGAATTCTTGAGCATGGTTGTTGCGTGTCCTTGTCTGGCGAGATCGCAGATGGAAAGTCGTAGGGGCGCAGCCTGCCCTTCGAAGCTTCAGCGAAGGAGGGTTTCCGCGCCCTAGATAAATCCTAAATCCGAAGCTCTAAGCACTTCACCCCGTTAGATAGATCTAATAAGAGGTGGGAGTAGTGTAGCAAACGGATATCTTGCACAGTGTATGAACTCGTTCTATGAAATCGCAGCTCATTATCTAACGGGGTAAACAATATCCAATAACCCAAATCCAAATGACCTAAACGTCCGTTTTGAGCATTTGGTATTTGAATTTTGGATTTGTTTGGGATTTGGATATTGGGATTTCGGATTTGTCCCAGTATAGGGGGTGGTTACCGGGTTTGGGGCGCAAGTTCTGCGTGGGATTCTGCTTCTTCTTCCCTCAGGCGCACGGAGACCACCTTCGTAACACCTGGCTCTTCCATGGTTATTCCATAGAGCGAGTTCGCAGCTTCCATGGTCCTCTTATTGTGCGTTATTAGCGCTATCTGGCTCTTGCGGCTCATTTTCGTCAATAACTTGATGAACCTGGATATGTTTACGTCATCCAGAGGCGCGTCTATCTCATCCAGAATATAGAAGGGTGACGGCCTGACGAGAAATATGGCAAACAGAAGGGAGATTGCAACAAGGGCCCTCTCTCCTGAGGAGAGGAGATCGATTCTTGTCAGTCTCTTACCCCCAGGGCTTGCTACGATTTGAATCTCAGATCGTAGGGGGTCTGAGTCTCCCTCCAGACAAAGGTCGGCCTGGCCGCCATCAAAAACTTCCGAGAAGATCTGTTTGAAGTGGCCTTGCACCTTCTGGTATGTATCCATAAACTTCGATCTCGCCATCTGGTCCATCTTCCTGAGGGTTTTCTTAAGCGAGTCCTTGGCCTCGGTAAGGTCGGCTTTCTGTGAAACAAGGTGTTTGAGTCTTGCATCTGCTTCTTCGAATTCCTTGAAGGCGAGCATGTTCACCGGCTCCAGAGCAGCTATCTTTGTACGGAGTGTCTCCAGCTGGTCTTCGTCCACCTGGACCTTTTCTGATTCGCGGACCTCGTCCAGGTCCAGGCCAAGTTCCTCTGAAGCCCTTTCCTTCAGGTTCTCTCCCCTTGTTTCGACCTCCATGAGGCGTATTCTGAGGTCTTGTATCTTCTCCTGATGACTTTTCAACTCCAGGGAGATTAGCTCTGTCTCGTTTTCGCTCTTCTCTATCCTTTTTTGCCGCTCTCTCTTCCTCGATTCAAGCTCAGAAATCTCAGATTGGAGCGCGGCCTTGTTCACATTTATTGCGGTGTTCAGGTTCTCGTTTTCGCCAAGCAGACTCTCCGTGTTTTCTATCTCTACAGCAATCTGTGATTTCTCTTCCTCGCGCTTTTTCAGTTGTTCCCGTAACATGCCCACAGAGCTTTCTTCTCTAGCTAAGTCATCCCTCAGCCTATCGTGCTGCATTCTCAGCTTGAGGAGTTCCATTCTCTCACTCTCCACCTCAGAGGAGGTCTTCCGGACGGCTTCCCGTTTTGAACTGAGTTCCTCTTCGATAGAAGATAGGTTCAGCTGGATAGACTCTCGCTCAGAAGTGATTCCTTCTATCTCCTTCTCAACCTCCCCTTTGCGCTTACCTGTTCTCTGGAGTTCGCGGTCACCATGTCGCCTTTCTTGATCCAGTTTTGCCAGGCTCTCTTCCAGATTCTTTATGGCATACTTTGTGGTGGACACCCATGAGTCGAGCTCAACCCTTTTTCTTATCTCCTTCTGATAGGCCTCGTCCAATCTGGCAAATTCGGCCTGCAGTTTTTGTGTGTGCACTTCTTTCTTGAGCAATTCGTGTTCCACATTGTTTCTGTACTTCTCCAGGGCCACCACATTTTTTTCGAGAGACTGGATGCGCCTCTTCCTGCCAAGGAGGGGTTGCTGGGAGGGGCTTCCTCCCCGGACAATTCCATTCGGTTCTATCACCTCGCCGGATTTGGTCAACAGGTAATACTCGGAGTATGCTCCGCTTTTGAATAGCTCGAATGCTGTGCGGAGATCCCTGCAGAGCAAGAAATTGTCCAGAAGAGCTTTTATGACCGGTTCATATGGCCTCTTACACTTGACAAAGTTTGACGCAAGCCCGATTACCGAGTTACTTGCAGGCATTTGTGAAGTGGACGTAGATCTCAGCAATGAAAGTGGAGCAAATACTGCCCTCCCCTTCTTGTTTTTCATCAAGAATTCAATAGAGTTGATGACGTCTGTCTCATCTTCAGTAATCAGTGTGGAGAGGCCTATTCCCAGCGCTCCCTCTATAGCCTGCACATACTCATCAGGCACCTCAATGCAGTCGGCAACTGTCGTTCTTATGCTGGTCTGTTTCTTCCTGCCCAGAATGGCTCTGGCACTTCTCTCATGGCCTTCCATTCGTTCCTCAAATACTTTGAGCAGGTCTAGTTCGCTTCTGGCGGTGAGCGCTTTCTGCCGGAGTTCGCGCTCCCTTTGTGCCAGAGCACCGCTTGAACTCTTCCAGTCCTCAATGGATCGTTTGAGCTGACCAAGTCTGGCCTCATAGGATTTCAAATTCTTGGAGAACCAGTCTACCTGGCTTATCCCCTGGTAAAGGTGCCAGGACAGCAGTCTCAATTCGTTCGCGAGGTCTCTTGATTCAGACGAAAGAGCGTCTGCTTTGCCAATGTGAACCTCTCTTTGAGCCTCCAGTACCAGGTATATCTTTCTTTTGTCATTCTCCGCTGCAAGCATCTTCGTGACCTTGTCCGCCAGGTCATCTCTTTTTAGAAGCATGGAGGAGACTTCTTTCTCTCCTACCCTCAAGGATTCGTCTTTTTGCTTCAGTTTCGTTTCAACCTCTCCAATGGTCCTGGCCAATTGTTGCAGTTCACGGACGGCAGCTTCGATTTGCTCTTCCACACCAGGGATTTGCTTTTCTATTTCGGACCTGTCTTTGCCCAGTCTATCGAGATTTTCCTCCAGGCTTTTCTTTCTCTCCCTGAACATAGCCAGGTCTCTTTCTATTCCTGTTGCCTCATCTCTTGTTTTGTCCAATCGTGACAGGAGAGCAGAATATACTGTCTCCTTTTCTTTCAGTTCTTCCTTTCTTCTCTGGAAATCCTCCTGGCGGGTTGCAAGGTCTTCCATTTTGTAGTCTCGCTCCCGTTCCAGTTTCACCTTCTGTGCTTCCAGGGATTCTCTCGCCTTTCTAAGCTCGTCGAATTTGGTCAGGAGATAGAACGTTTCCACCTCTTTCAGTTCCTGCTTCAGACGCTGATAACTTCTCGCCTTTCCTGCTTGCCTCTTCAGACTGCGGGAGGTTCTCTCGATCTCCAGGATTATGTCGTTCACTCTTAGTAGGTCATCCTCAGTTGCGGACAGTTTCCTTAAGGTGAGATTTCTTCTTGCCCGGTACTTCGCAATTCCAGCAGCCTCTTCAAAGAAGTTCCTTCGCAATTGCGGGTCGCTATCCAGTATTCTGTCCACCATGTCAATTGTGATAAGGGAGTAGGCCCTGCTGGACAGTCCGGTGTTCAGGAACAGGTCTACGATATCCTTGTGTCTACATGGTGTCCTGTTCAGTAAGTATTCGCTCTCTCCTGATCTGCTTGAGCGTCTAGTCACCTCAACTTCTTCAAAATCTAAGGGGAACTTTCCATCGTTCACGAAGGTGAGAGTCACTTCGGCAAGGCCAAGAGCTTTCCTGGTCTGGGTGCCTCCAAAGATTATCTCATCCATTCTATCGCAACGGAGCATATTCGGTCTCTGTTCACCCAAAGCCCACCTGATTGCGTCAACAATGTTCGTCTTTCCACACCCGTTGGGCCCTACAAGGGCGGTTATTCCCGTGTCAAGTCGTATACCCGTCTTCTTGGGAAAGGATTTGAAGCCGAACATTTCAACAGATTTTAGAAACACCTGGCCTCCTGGTTGCAGAGCTCAGCCTAGAGGTCTGTCCTGCTACGATTCGACAAAAGCAAAAGCTTCTATGATGTCTTCTGCCTGGACATGAAATAGAGTCCGATGGCGATGGCAAAGAATAGCATCGTATCTGTGAATCTCAGGAGTGCATTCGGCGTAATGTCAAGAGCTGCGTACCGCCCCGCGACCCTTAGTATCATTCCCGCAATGAGGGAAAGGGCGGCGATAATCATGAAGACTGGCATAAACTTCACCATATACCTCCCTGCTAGTTCTTGATAACCTCGGCACCCACCGGAATATTGAGTTGAAACTCCGAACTCTCGATTTTTGCGTTTAAGTTCTGTTCCTCGTACACCATTTCCAGACCGTTGCCGGTCTCTTCCTCGTGAATTTTCACAACGTAGGGTCTGGACCACCCTTTCAATGACTTGAACCTACGGTAGTAACATGTCAACAGGATCTTGCCGGCATCGTCGTAGATTTCTCTCTCCAGTATGGCATTGGTCCGGGGATTGACAATGAGTTTGTTTGTGTATCCAGACTTGCTGAAGATGACTGTTGCCACCTTGTCTTTGAAATCGCATTTGATTTCTTCGGCCCCAGGGCCTTCGGGGAGACTCACAGTTGCAGTAACCAGTTCCTTGAATTGATCTGCAGTCACGACATCTCCTAACCCTCCCACTCCAGGCATCGAAAGATGCGAGATAAACGCTAAGTTTGCACTCGGCAAAAGCGCCAAGACGCTATCGTCGAAGACTGACACGGACAAAAGCTGCAGACCGAATGGCCCGTAGATATCGATCTTCAGTTTTCCTGGATTCTTGTACCGAAGGGAGAAATTGCCGGAGTAGGTTTTCTTACCCGTGGATACTGCTACCCTCCCCCTTCCCCTCAAACTCTCCAACCGTTCATGGGAACGGCTAATCCCTTGAAGCAGATCCTCCTTTCTTCTCTTGATGGAAGGCGCAACCCGCGGCCCCCTCACACATCCCAAGAAAGCCAAGAGAAGAAAGGCGAGCGCAATCCTCTTCACCAAAACCCCAGCCCCCCTGGCTCGTCCTAATGTATAAAACTCAGATAGAAAATTTTAGTGCAGAAGTCTATAAGTGTCAAGGAGAAAAGTCTTTTTTCTCAAGTTAATTGGAAGTAAATTTCTTGACACGGAGCGTGCTCCACGGTAAGGTCTTTCGATTGGTCTTGACCCATCCTGCGAATTTAGAGGGAGGCGCTTTGAATGCCTCCAGGGAGAAGGCGGCTGCGCTGGCACTGCGCACAGCGAATGTTTGTCTGGCGGCCTTCGTCTTCTCCTCGACTGTCTCCATCACGTTCGAGCAGGCGAGCATCGTGCTGGCGTTTCTCGCCTGGACCCTCGCCCTTCTCCTCGGATACAGGCCTCACTATAAGAAGGGGATGCTGGAGCTGGCATTTCTCCTTTTGCTAGGGTCCCAGCTCATATCCTCACTCTTCTCCTCACACATATTAGAGAGTCTTCTGGGCGTGAGAGACCTTTTCTTTGTCTGTATCGTCTATCTTTTTGCGACCGTCACCAGGACTGAGAGGAGGATGAGAGAGTTTGTCTACCTCTTCATCTTTTCTGCGAGCCTCATGTCGCTTTATGGCCTTATTCAGAGTGCCATGGGGGTGTATAGAATAACGGCAGCCCAGTCGACGCCTCTCACCTTTAGTGGGATTCTCACAATCGCTTTTTCAGTGGGGTTCTCTTTTGTTCTGTTTGGTGCCAGTCGCAAAGAGAGAATAATCTTCGGTCCACTGCTTGCTCTCATATTCGCCGCACTGACCCTTTCCTACACGCGTAGCTCATGGATTGCAGTTTTCTGCGCCATTCTATTCATCGGAATACTGAGAAGCAAGTGGCTGGTTGTCGGCCTTCTTCTGTTCACCGCAATTGCCTTCCTCCTGGCTCCCCACCCTCTGAAGTCGAGGGCGATGTCGATCTTTGACCCGCGTAGGCCTTCCGCCCACATGAGAATAATCCTTCTCAAAACGAGTCCACAGGTAGTAAAAGACCATCCCATAATTGGTGTGGGTATGATGGACCTCTTGCCCATATATGACAAATACGTGTACCCACGTCTCCCAGAGAACCTCAAAAAGGAGCGACACGGCCATTTCCACAACAATTTCGCGCAGGTTGCGGTGCAAACGGGAATTTTAGGCTTGACAATCTATCTTTTTCTGATGTTTAATGTGGTAAGATCTGAATGGGGAGGGTATAGGGCGGCTGGGGATCGCTTCATGAAATCCATCTCACTGGGAAGCCTCGCCGCGTTTATTGGATTTTTCATCTTTGGTATGTTTGAGTACAATTTTGGTGACTCGGAAGTGATCATGTTACTCTGGTTCACTCTCGGCCTCAGCCTTGCGTGCAGGAGGTTGTCAGATTGTGCATAGTCCGGTGTTCCATAGCTGTCTTATGCCTGGGTACCTCACTCTTTGCAGCCGGAGCAGTACCTTTTTCTGTTGGTGAGAAGCTCATTTTTTCTGTGGAATACGGCCCCATTTCTGCAGGCACGGCTACCATGGAGGTTTTGGAAATCGTCGAGGTGAACGGGAGGGCTTGTTATCACATTGTTTCTACGGAGAAGACAAACGACTTCTTTTCAAGGTTCTTCAAGATTAGAGACAGGTATGACTCATACATCGACACTTTGACCCTGGCAACTGTGAAGTTTGAAAAACAAATAGAGGAGGGGAAGTACAAGGCGGAAGCACATGTGACCATCGACCTGGACAGCTTGGTGGCAATCTACTCGGATGGAGATACTGTAGAAGTGATTTCTGAAGCAAAGGATGCGATTGCTACCGTCTACTACGTGAGAACGCTTGACATAAGTGTTGGCGATACTTTTTACGTGAACAACCACACTGACAAAGAGAACTATGTGCTTGAGATTACAGTGCCCAGGGCTCTAAAGGTATATACAGCTCTGGGAACCTTTGACTGCATTGAGGTGCAGCCCAAATTGGAAGGGACCAAAGTATTTGAGGGGCGTAAGGGACTTACCGTCTGGCTCACGGATGATGAGTGGAAGATTCCTGTACTCATCAGGAGCAAGCTGATGATAGGCTCAATCCAGGCCATCATCAAAGACATTGAGTTCGGGAGCTAGCCTTGCTCGATTTCTCAAAAATAAAGACATATCCGATTTCGAAAAGAAAGAGTAAAGTGACTGTATCTCAGTTTGGCTCACCTTGCCAGCCTGATGTGGCCATGGGGGAGTTCTTCTCCTCGCTTCCTGACATACTCGCCGGCAACGACTTCAAGGCTGTTGTGTCTTCAATTGTGACTGCCAGGAAAGAAAAAAAGCTGGTTATGTTCATGCTGGGCGCTCATGTTATCAAGTGCGGTCTCTCCCCGATACTGATTGACCTTTTGAAAAGGGGAATAGTTGGCGGGTTTGCTATCAATGGGGGATGTTCGATACATGATTTTGAAATCGCAATGTGGGGCAAGACATCTGAAGACGTTGAAGCTGGATTGTCAGACGGCACCTTCGGTATGGCTGATGAGACAGGCAGGTTGATGAACGAGGCCTATGAGGAGGGTGCCGACCAAGGGTTGGGCATGGGGGAGGCGCTTGGGAGGAAACTGCTCTTTCTGAAGGCTCCCCATCGCGACCTGAGCATTCTGGCCGTCTGCGCAGATCTCAAGGCCCCTATCACCGTTCACGTTTGTCTTGGCGCAGACATAGTGCACCAGCATCCCACTGCAAATGGCGCTGCCATTGGCGAGACTACATACTATGACTTCAAGAAGTTCACCTCTTTGGTTGCAGGACTGGAAGGTGGCGTCATATGTAACTTCGGCTCATCGGTCGTTCTGCCCGAGGTCTTCCTGAAAGCTCTGACCATTGCCAGAAATCTTGGCCATTCCGCAAAGAACTTCACAGCTGCGAACTTCGATATGACCGAACAATACAGGCCGAGGATGAATGTTGTTTTGAGACCCACTGGTGGAGTAGGTGGATATTCCATAACTGGAAGGCACGAGATTATGATTCCCTTACTGGCTGCTGCGGTAAGGAGTCAGCTCCAGGATGGAGGCTAGGTGGTCTACGCTGTCATACTTGCCGGAGGGAGGGGAGAGCGCTTCTGGCCCATGAGCAGAAGAAGCAGGCCAAAGCAGCTCTTGCCAATAGTGGGCGAAAAGACCATGCTGGAAGAGACTGTTCACAGAATATCTCCTCTTGTACACAAGGAGAGAACGATCGTTGTTGCCACACGAGCACTCAGACAGAGCATAATTGACCTGCTTCCGAATTTGCCGAAGGCGAATCTCCTGTGTGAGCCAACGGCCAGAAACACTGCCTTAGCGATAGGCTACACAGCCGTGTTCTTGTCGAGAGAGCATCCAAAGGCAAAGATGGTTGTGTTGCCCGCAGACCATTATATAGAAGACAGAAGCAAGTTTCTGGAGGCGGTGAGGGTTGCACTTGAGGTTGCACAGAGCAAACTTCTGGTCAGTTTTGGAATTGTCCCTGATAGGCCGGAGACGGAGTATGGGTACATAAAGCTGGGTAAGAAGATTCACAGAAAGAGTGGGGTGGAGGTCTTTGCGGCGAGAGCGTTCACTGAGAAGCCAAATCGCAAAAGGGCCAGAGTTTTTCTGAACTCCGGCGATTTTCTCTGGAACAGTGGAATGTTTGTGTGGAGGGTGGATACAATCCTTGAGGCTATTGGAGAGCACATGCCGGAGCTTCATAAAAACCTGATGGACTATTCTCGTTCCTTGGGCAAGTCAGATGGTGCTGCAGCTCTCAGGCGTCTCTACAAACAGTCCGAAAACATTTCAATAGACTACGGCGTGATGGAAAGAGCTTTCAATGTTGCAGTCGTCAAGGCCTATTTCAAGTGGGATGATGTGGGTTCCTGGGCTGCTCTGTATAGGCTAATAGACAAGGACGAATCCGGGAATGTGGTGGTTGGTAACCATCTAGGTACTGATACGAAGGGGTCGATAATCGTATGTGACTCTGGACTGGTCGGCACTATAGGTGTATCTGACTTGATCATAATCAAAAGCTATGATGTGATTATGGTCGCAAGAAGGAGCAGGTATGCAGATGTGCGAAGATTGGTGGACGGCCTACACGAGAAGGCGGAGTTGAAGAAATATGCTTGATCTAACAAAGAAAGGGGGGATGTGAGGAAGATCTGACGCAAAGATAGCAAAGGGTCAACCAATGGGAGGTAGAAGATGAATCCGAAGCATCTTGTTCTGCTGATCATTTTTGTCATTGGCGCCTTGATGGTCACATCATGCGCCAAAAAACCGGAGGTTGGTGAACCCACGGAAGAGCTTCCGGTTCTGGTGGAAGAGGAACCCGTAGAGGAGTTCCCTGAATCGTTTGTTGTAGAGGAGGTTCCTCCGGAGGAGATTGAAGCCCCGACCGTGCCTGCGGAGACGTATGGATACAGGGTTCAGATCGGTGCGTTCATGTCACAGTCGAATGCAGAGTTGTTTGCGGCAGCGGCCAGAACAAATCTCACCGGAAATGTCTATGTGGAGCAGATTCCTCCATGGCACAAGGTGAGGGTTGGGGATTTGCTCAGCCGGGAAGAGGCTGAAATGTTGAAGGCAAAAGTCCTTCAGCTTGGCTACCCCGGTTCGTTCATAGTGGAGACGATGGTAAAGCTCGGCTTGTGACGCTTGTACTGGCAACGAGAAATACGGACAAGATCCGCGAAATAAGTTTCATCTTACGCGATCTACAGGTTGAACTTCGTTGCCTGGATGACTTTCCGGGAGCGCCTCAAGTCGAAGAGAACGGCGCTACATTTGAAGAAAACGCAGCGAAGAAGGCACGCTCGGCTTGTGCTCATAGTCAAGAGGCAGCCCTTGCCGAAGATTCAGGTCTCCGCGTTGATTGGTTGAAAGGCGCACCCGGCCTCCTCTCCTCCAGATTTGCGGGAGAGGATGTCAGCTATCAGGAAAACAATGCAAAGCTGCTGTCCGCCCTTGAAGGAGTGGCTCTAGAAAAGAGGACAGCAGCTTTTGTCTGTGTAGTTGCTGTATGCCTGCCCGGACGCCGCGTGAAAACTTTCAGGGGGACCTGCAAAGGGGTAATATCTCTGGAACCGAGGGGGTCTTCCGGATTCGGATATGATCCCCTCTTTCTGGTTCCCGAGTATGGCAAGACCTTTGCTGAGATCGGCGAAGCGATCAAGAACAGAATCAGCCACAGGGCAATAGCCCTCAATAAGGCAAAGGTCTACTTCACGAGACTTCTTGCCTCAGAGCCGTAAGAGAGTTTCTCGCTTTTTTGCGGCGACGTCTCTCACCAGGGGAGAAAGCTCCAACTTCCAGAGGTCTCGGCGCTTCGGCCCGGGATACTGACAGCTTGATTGCCGCCCGTAGGGGCTCATAGACCCCTGCTCCGTCCAGCGCAGAGGTGGCGAAATACGGTGCATCACCGATGATGAGTATTTCTGCCAACCTGGCTGGCTCGACGACTTCGGAAAGGTCAATCTTGTTGAACTGGTAGACGACTGGCAGTGGGGCCTCAGAGCCGTCAATTGTGCCCTGTTCATCTGCTCTAAAGCTGTAAAGAGAGGCCAGATTTGAACTCAGTCTTTCTATCAGACAGTCCGCCACAAATATGACGCAGTCTGCGCCCCTCAGTATGACACGTCTGACTTTGTCCGCATCTTTGCAGCCTGGAGCTGTACAGACCTGAATCCTCGTGTTAAATGCACGGACCCGGCCAATTCGAAGAGTGAAGAAGTCCATGGCAACGCCGGGGGCAAACTTGGTAGAGAGACGCCTTAGAGGTCCTCTCATGTCCGCCTTTGTCATCCGGTGGATTGCCTGTACTGTTGTTTTCTTTCCACTCCCTTCTGGGCCAACATAAACTATTTTGTGTACTATTTCTGCGTTTGTTACGCTAACAACTGGCATCTTATCCTTTGTAAAAGGTTCCTTCGGAAACTGTCTGTTACACCTTCCCTTGTGGGTGCAACGCAAGATGCATGCCCCGGGTGGCCAAATGAAGTAAAGGATTGGGATATGGTGGGTTATGGGTCCCGTCAGTGCAACAGTCTAGGGCTTAGAAATGGCACGGCTCAGGACATGTGGCACCCAAAGATGACAGATGCACGGCTGATAAACATGTGAAGAAAGCTAAAGGGAGCGTGAACCAGACTTGTAATGAAGTGAGCAGTGCGTGGAAGGACAAGCCCGGCTCAGCTCCCACTTCGTCATAGTATGGTTAGGGACAGGACCATGGACAATAGGGTGTTCACCCCATTTTGGTATGCCCACTACCTTACCGCCTTCAGTTTGAGCCCGGTTTCTCTATGAGACCTGTGGCGATAGCGTACTTGGTCAGGCCGGCCGCGCTGTGTATGTCCAACTTCTCCATTATGTTGGTCCTGTGGGCCTGCACCGTCTTAAGGCTGATGTTCAGTTTGGCGGCAATCCGCTTGTTAGTGTACTCTTCTGCGATGAGCTGGAGTATCTGTTTTTCCCTGGGCGTCAAGGGGTCAGGCTTAAGAGCCTGCTGCGCATCCTCGCCCGTCCTGATGTAGTCTCTGAGGAGATGGTCTTGAATTGTCGGGCTGAAAAAGGAGTTTCCCTTGGCCACGACGTTGATAGCGACAAGGAGATCCTCCACGATGTCATCTTTCAGCACGTAACCCCGCGCACCCGCCCTCAGTGCGGGGAAGATGTACTGTTGCTCCTTGTGTACCGAGAGGACAACCACCTTGGTTTTCGGACTGGTCTTGATTATTTGCCTTGTGGCTTCAACGCCGTTCATGTCGGGCATGGATATGTCCATGAGTACGACGTCAGGTTTCAACACTTCGCACTGAGATACTGTTTCGAAGCCGGTACTTGCTTCGCCAACTACTTCAATTCCGGCCTCCTTCTCGAGAAGAGCGCGGATCGCTTTCCTCACTATGGTGTGGTCTTCTGCCAGAAATGTTCTAACCTTTTTCATTTGGTTCCTCCAGTGGAATTTGAACCTCAAGGGAGGTTCCTTTGCCAGGGCCCGATTCGAGTTTGAATTCTCCTCCCAACCATCGTACTCTCTGTCTGAGCGTTCGGAGCCCCAGTCCTGCCGGGTTCTTATATTCCTTTGCAAGATCGAAGCCGATTCCGTCATCTCTAATGGCCATCTTGACATTGGAATCTGACACAGAAAGAGCTACCGTTGCTTTGGATGCCCGTGAGTGGCGTGCAAGATTATTGAGTGCCTCTTGCGCAATTCTAAAGAGTGGGGTCTCGATAGAGGCCGGAAGCCTCTTCTTAAAGCCTTTCACCCTAAGCCTGACATCGATACCCGACAGTTGGCTGGTCTTACGGGCAAGCCACCTTACTGCACTCACAAAGCCCAACTCGTCGAGTAAGGATGGGTGCAGTCCATGAGAGATATTTCGAACCTCATCCAGTGTACGCGACAGGAGTGCAACGGTCTCTTCAAGGACCTCGCCTGTCTCAGGTTGTGATTGGGCAACCTGTTCGGTGATCAGTTCGAGTTTCATCTTTGCGGTAGCCAGAAGCTGTCCTGTGCTGTCATGCAGTTCAGCCGATATTCTTTTTCTCTCATCCTCCTCAGCAGACGTGAGTTTCTTAGAAAGTTCGACAAGTTCATTCTGTCTTGTGGCGATCTCGCGATGCAACATGGCTTTGAGCAGTGCAGAACTGACAATTCCGGCTAAGGACATTCCGAGGTCGAGGTCAGATTTCTTGAACTGCTTTAGCTGCCTGGAAGCCATTTCAAATACACCGAAGACTGTGCCCTTGAATAGGAGCGGAAGGCTCATGAAAGACAGATAGCCGGCACGGAGTGTCTCAGGATAAGGGGGAAATTTCCCTTTCAGTTTCCTGAGGTCTTCTACTACAACTGGCTTGCCAGTGCTTATTACCCTGGCAGTCAGGCTCTCCCCCAGTTTCCGTTTATTCAACCTGGCAACCAGTTCAGTTTCCATCCCCCTGTGGGCCAACAGGTGGAGATAGCCCGTATTCTTGTCCAAGCTGGCTGTCAAACCTGCGTCTGCGCCAAAGGCTTTCATCGTTCTTTCGAGTGCTTCGGAGAGGATTTCCCCAAGTTCGAGGGTCTTCCCCAGCGAGGCGCTCAGGTCAAGAAGAAGTCTAAGCTCATTCTCCGCCTTGATTCTCTCTGTCATGTCTCTGCCGACACTGACGATTCCGAATGTGTTTCCCTGTTTATCTCTCAGGGCAGTACTCTTCCACTCCACCTCCTTCCTTTCGCCCTTCTTGGTTGGCATAGTTCGCTGCAACTTGCGTGAGCCGTGGGAGTCGATCACCTTCCTTCGATATGCCTCGACGTCCTTCCTCTCACTGGGCGATAACGTGGCGTAGGGATAACCTTTGGTCAGAATCTCTCTTCGAGAGTACCCGCTCAGTTTTTCGCATGCCTTGTTGACTAAAACCAACCGCCCCTGCTTGTCGGTCATGACCACCGGGTCGTCTATTGTGTCTATGATAGTCTTGAAGATTGCCTGCGACTCTTTGACCTTCTGTTCGGCCTGTCTCAATTCTGTGATATCGGCTGCCACACCAAGGGCACCACAGTAGCTGCCGTCATCTGAATACTGCGCGGTCAAAGAGAGTAGAGCGTTGAATTCCGATCCATCTTTCCTCACGCCAGTCACCTCTCCCGTCCATGCCCCACGCTTCTTGAGAATCCGTCTGATTGCTGCGGCATCAACATCCGATCGCCCCTTGGTCATGTTGTCCATAAGTTGACCCACTGCTTCTTTCCTCGATAAGCCTGTGAGCTTCTCCGCTCCCTTGTTGAAGTAGACTATCTTTCCATCTGCATCGGCACGGATGATGGCATCGTTGCAGTTTTCGATGACCTGCGCGAGTTCTTCTGCCCTTTTTTTTGCTCTCCTCGTTTCTGTCATGTCAAAAGCAATGGCTGCTGTTCCGAGGAAGTGGCCTGCGTCATCTGTAATTCTCGATACCGATCCTGTGACCGCAAGCTGCCTCTTTTTGTAACTCGTGCTGCTTTTCTTGGCCAGCTTTGAAAATGCCTTGGACAGGGCATCCTCTGAAATGGGAGCGGTTTCAGAGTCCTTCAGTGCCAGAACACCAGGAAGTCTTTCGCCGATGGCTTTTTTTCTGCTGATTCCGCTCATGTTTTCAGCACCCTTGCTCCAGAGCACTATCTTTCCCTTGGCCTCCGCAGCGAAGATAGCGACACTCGGGTTTTGAAGGATACCTTCATGAAACGATATTCTACGCACAAGTTCTTCAGTTGCGGAGGTCTGTCTCAACTGCGAATCCAGCGCCAGGTTGTTGAGATAGTCAAAGGCCTGAATCGTTCTTGCAACTCCGACTTCGAGGGCTCTCTGGTCAAGGTGCGGAGACCTCACCAGGACACCCGTGATCTCTTTTATCACTGAGCTAAGAAAAGCAAGACCAGACCTGAGGGGCGTGCCTTTCCTGCCGGCATTCTTGAGTTGAACCATGGCCATGTCTTTCAGATGGCTCACCCTGCCGGTCCTGAGGAAATCTGAGAAGGATTGAAGAAGTTCGTCGCTTACACGTCGGGCTTCCTTACGTGTCCATCTGCTTTTGGGGAATAGGTTGGCTATCTTTCGGACGAGTTCCGTTCTCTGTTTTTCTATGGCGTCCGCCGCAGACAAACTTCTTCGTCTGGTTTTCCTTTTCTTAGTAGGCATAGAGTCTCCCGTAGGGCCTTGTAGAATAGGGAAAGAGTTTTGTGAATTTTTTGGACAGGACAGTGTCCAAGTCGTATCCAAAATGAAAACAGAATTCTTTCAAGGTGTCAAGCAGGTTATTCATCTCGTCAGGCCCGGGTTCATCAACACCTGCCTCTTTCCCGATCTTGTTTCTGTCCACCTCTCCCCTTATGTAGATGACACCTCCGTGAATTCCCGTGGCGCAGTAGTCGCCGACGATGGGCCCATCTTCTATCCCAAGGCCCAGAAGAATAAGCGTGCCGCCAGCCATGTACTCGCCGAAGAAATCGCCGGCATATCCTCCTGCAACAACTATGGGTATCTTGCCTTCATAACTCTTCATGTGTATGCCGGTTCTGTATCCTACATTTGACTTTATGAAGATCTTTCCACCGCGCATGCCGTAGCCCACTATATCTCCGGCCTCGCCATGTATTATGATTTTGCCAGAGTTCATTGTGTTTCCTACACCATCTTGCGTATTGCCCTTTACTATGAGTGTTGGTCCGTCCATGAATACTGCCAGATCGTTGCCAGGTGTACCGTGTATGGTGATGGTCGCCTCGCCTCTCAAGCCGTCTCCAATGTATCTCTGCCCGTTAACCCCGAAGATATCGACCTCTTTTGCGCCGTTAGAAACGGCTTCTCTTATCATTTCGTTCAGTTTTCTGTAGTGGACTCTGCTAGCCTCTATTCTCATAGTAATCACCCATGCCTATGCCTGCGGGTTTTACGCCCAACACCTCGAGGATAGTGCGGTCGAGGCCAATGCCTCTCAGCCTCTCTTTGTTCCCCCTGAGGGATTCCACCGCATTTATTCCCAACGCACCCAGAACCTCTTTTATCTCTGTGGCCCACGCCTCAAGAAGATTACATATCCTTTCTGCACCCCACTCCGGATCGAGCCTCCCGACAAGCTCTGGTTTCTGTGTAGCTATTCCCCAGGAGCAGTTTCCAGTATAACACTTTTGACAGACATGGCAACCCAATGCGATCAGAGCTGCAGTACCAATGGCACAGGCATCTGCTCCGAGGGCAATCGCTTTGCATACATCTGCTGCGCACCTTATGCTCCCCGCGGCCACAATTGAGGCCTTGTTTCTTATCCCTTCCTCTCTCAGCCTTTCGTCAACCACTGCAATAGCGACCTCTATTGGTATGCCCACGTGGTCACGCACAATGTTTGGTGCAGCCCCAGTTCCGCCTCTGAACCCATCAAGATACACGAGGTCCGCACCCGCTCTCACTATGCCGGATGCTATTGCGGCTACGTTATGAACTGCGGCAATCTTGACACAGACAGGTTTATATCCAGTCGCCTCTTTGAGGGCATAGATGAGCATGCGCAAGTCCTCAATGGAGTAGATGTCGTGCTGGGGAGCAGGGGAGAGGGCATCTGTTCCCACGGGTATCATTCTCGTCTGTGATATATTCTCAGGTATTTTCTCCCCGGGAAGGTGACCACCGATCCCGGGTTTCGCTCCCTGTCCTATTTTGATCTGCGTTCCTATTCCCACATTCAGGTACTCGGGTGAGACGCCGAAGCGTCCGGAAGCGCACTGGAGTATTATGTGATCGCCGTAAGGATAGAGATCCCTCGGCAGACCTCCCTCTCCGGTGTACATCAGGGTATTCAACTTGGCTGCTGACATGCATATTGCCTTCATTGTATTGAAACTTATTGAGCCGTAGGACATAGGAGCGAATACAATGGGCAATTCTATCTTGATGTTCTTCTCGATATTGGTCTTGAGAAGATCAGTACCTTGCTCGTTCCTTTTTATTTCCAGAACATCCGGTTTTCTTCCTAAATAGGTTCTCAGTTCCATTGGCTCCCTGAGGGGGTCTATTGAGGGGTTCGTCACCTGGCATGCGTCAAGAACAAGGTGGTCAAAAAGTATCCTGTATGGGAGGTCGTTACCCATACCGGTCAACAACATTCCTCCCGTCTCAGACTGTTTGAACACATCTCTTATGTGTCTGGGTGTCCAGTTGGCATGGTTCCTGAAGCTCAGGGGATTTTCTACCACAGTTATGGCCAATTCGGGACAGAAGGTGACGCACCGGTGGCAGGCGACGCATTTGGAGTGATTGGGAAGTATCTTGTCATTAGCAAAAGAAAACGTGCCAAACCCGCAGTATTCCAGACATCTTTTGCACTGGTCACATCTGTCTTCATCTATCCTAACGAGGAATTCGGGCTGTAGGACTGTGCCGTTCAATTCTCCTCCAGCTCACCCACCACAAGCTCGCCAGCTCTCGGGTGCCACACGTTCTGTACACTGGGAGAGATTTCTCTGATACCTGCCTCTTCACTTGAAATGTAGAGCCAGTCTCCGTCTCTTGCAGCGACCATTGGCCTCAGTTTTACTCGATCAGACAAACCCATCAGGCCACCGTTATGTCCTATTATCACCGCGAAAGGGCCGTTCACAAGAGCGCTTCCGTAGACCATTCTGAGAGCGGTTCTTATCTGCCTCTGATCTTCTTCTTCCAGATCGATGTTTTTCCAAAATGGTGAGGCCAGTACGTCTGAAACATATTCTAGTGGGATACGGTGCCTTCTTATGAGAAGGTCAAAAAGGTATGCCACCACCTCAGAATCAGTTTGCATGGTGCAATTGTACCCGTGCATTTTCAAGTACCGTTTGTTTATGCCATAGGATGATATCTCGCCATTGTGAACAACTGCCCAGTCCAGGATGGTGAACGGGTGCGCACCTCCCCACCAGCCGGGGGTGTTCGTGGGAAATCGGGAATGCCCTATCCACGTGTGTGCCTTGTACTCTTCTATTTTGAAGAATTCGCTGATATCCTCGGGATAACCTATTCCCTTGAATACTCCCATATCCTTCCCTGAGGAGACGACGAATGCTCCCTCAATGCCTGTATTGATGTGCATCACCTTTTTTATTACGAAATCCTCTTCGGAGTCGCCGTCGGTGGGGAGGAACTTCTCTTGGGGTAGAACGAAGTATCGCCAGAAGACGGGTGGATCTATGATTGATTCTGTTTTTCTGGTTGGAATCGGTTCCTTCGAAGAGATATGGAAGTAATCGTTTATGTAGTCTTCAGTGTTTTTCTTTGCGTCTTTGCTGTCATACATGAGATGAAGTGCGAAATAGTCCTTTCGGTCAGGGTATATCCCATATGCTGCAAAGCCTGCTCCCAGCCCGTTTCCCCTCTCTCTCAAGTTGCGCATGGACTTTGTTATGGCCTGACCATCTACCTTAACCCTTTTCTTGTTCATCATGCTGGATAGGCCACACCCTGAAACATTTCTTTCATCCAGGTCCATCATCTTTGCTTTCCTCGAGTTCCTTTATCAGTTGAAGAAGCTCCTTGTTTCCGCTTTTCCTGGAGGGGGGAAGTCCAAGCCGTTTTCTGGATATCTCCACGATCTCCGCCAGCGCTCCTTCTTTCTTGAATGAATCTTGCGCGGCTCTTATTCCTCGTGGGCCAAGGCCCTTTGAGATGGCAAGTTCTTTCAGTTTACTGAAGATCTGGACCATCCCAATCTTATGGGGGCAAAGTTCATAACAGGTGTGGCACTCCAGACAGCGCCAGATGTCCCTGGAACGGAGCACCTCGTCAAGCCTCCCCTCAAGCACCTCCCCGATTATTCTATTCGGATCATAGGAGTCAAGGGCCTTTGCACTAGGGCAGTCTTCAACGCAGGCCTTGCACTCGTAGCACTTCTCCAAGAACCAGACGTCGAAATGCTTGGCAGCTGACTCCAGTGCCTTATTCTTGGCCTCCCACTCTTCGAGGAACCTTGTAGGTTTGACCGCATGTTTCTTTACGCCGACCTCCTCGGGAGACATTCCAAAAGCCAGGCAGAGGAGTTCTGTGTAGTATAAGATGGGGATGTCAAAGTGATCTCCAGAGGCCTTGAGCAAGGTTTGTCTTGCATCGTATTGTATGAAGCACGAGGGACAGCATACACACATGGCATCCACATTCAGATCTCGAAGCTCAGCGAGCTTCTTCTTTGCCGCAAGCAAAGCCTCCTTCTCATCGCTCATCTCACTCAGCATCCCCCCGCAGCACATCATCTTTGTCTCGTAGTCGATCGATTGTGCACCGGTGGCCTCAATCAGGCTATCAAATTTTGTGGGACGGATAGGGTCATCGAACCTTATCTGTGTGCTCGGCCTCAAAAGGTCGCATCCGTAGTGTACCGCCAATCTCATCCGGGAAAACGGTTTCTTGACCTTCCTATTGATCGCATCCGGCGTAACCTCATCGAATAGCACTTCAATTATGTGTTTTGCTTTGGTCGTTCCGTTGTAGCTGAGATTGAACCTGGCAAGCTTCTCATTCATCTCTTTTCTTAGACTGGTGTTGGAGGCCATGATTGAGGAGGCTCTTCTTAGAGTGGAGTAACAGCCGTTGCAGCCGGTGAGGATATCAAAGCCATTCTTCTCAGCAACGGCGAGGTTCCGAACGGCTGTGGTCAACCAGATTCTGTTTCCCAGGCTTTCTATTGCTATGCTGGGCGGGCAGCATGTAAAACCGTCAATATCGTGATAGCGCACTTCCAGGCTGTCCAGGGCCAGCCTCATGGACTTCTCCAGAAATGGGAAACGGGCTGGAATCTGGCAGCCCCAAAAAAAAGCGTAATCGGGCAATTTCCTCCTCTGACTGCGTAGAACGCAAAAGACTATTATACAAAGGTTTGGGCCCTTGTCAACTATCCACAAAAAACGACTGTACCAACCACTGAAACCACAAGATTACACGAGATTCTGAAACCCGAAATTCGAAAATAGAAAATCGAAAACGAAATAGGGCCACGCCATCGGAGAGGGCGTGAGGTATATTTCGTCCTGAGCGAAGTCCGAAGGACGGAGTCGAAGGATCTACCCCAAAGCACTGAGAACCGAATCAGATGCTAAATCTTGTGATAATCTGTGGTTCAGAGTTCTTGGGTGTTAGGAGCTGAGAGCTGAGGGTTGATGGCTACTAAAATGGAAATGGACGCTTGCCCTTGGGAAGTTCCTTCACCATCTTTCTGAAGGCGTCAACCTGCTTCAGGAGCGTGTTTACATCCTCCACGCGCACACCAGCTCCCATTGCTATCCTTCTTCTTCTGCTGCCGTTCAACAGCTTTGGGCTGTTTCTCTCCTCTTTGGTCATGGAGTTAATGATCGCCTCAGCTCTACCTATGGCCTTTTCGTCCACTGGTAGTGTCTTCATGTGGGAGAAGCCTGGGACCATCTCAAGAATCTGTTCGAGGGATCCCATTTTCTTGATTTGACTTAGGCTGGCAAGAAAATCGTCCAGAGTGAACCCTTCTGTCAGTCTCTTCTCGAGTTCCTTTGCTTCTTCCTCGCTTATTGCAGCGTGGGCCTTTTCCAAGAGAGATTCTAAGTCACCTGCGCCAAGTATCCTTGATGCGAACCTTTCCGGGTGGAATTCTTCAATATCCTGAAACCTTTCACCAACCCCCACGAAACTCAACCCTACCCCTGTGGCAGACCTTATGGACAAGGCAGCACCTCCTCTGGCGTCGCCGTCCATCTTGGTCAGGACCACGCTGTCAATCCCAAGTTTTGAAGAGAACTCTTTAGCGACGTTTACCGCATCGGCTCCCATCATCCCATCTGCCACGAGAATCGTCTCGCTCGGAGAGACCGCCTTTTTTATGTCCTTCAGTTCTCCCATCATGGGTTCGTCTATGTGAAGCCGCCCGGCAGTGTCAAGTATGACTGTGTCATGGGAAGATGTGAGGGCAAATTTGTGGGCAGAGGTGCAAATGGCCACAGGTGTTTCTTCCTGTGATTGGAAGAAATCAACCTTCGCAGATTTGGCCATAGACTTCAATTGCTCTATCGCAGCAGGCCTCTTCACATCGCAGCCCACCAGCAGTGGATTCCTCCCTTTCTTCTTGAGTCTGTCTGCGAGCTTCACTGCGGTGGTAGTCTTTCCCGACCCTTGAAGGCCAACCAGCATTATGAAGGATGGGGCGGGTCCGAACTTCAGCTCCTTCCTCTTCTTTCCCAGAAGGTTGACCATCTCTTCGTACACGATCTTCATCACCTGTTCACCTGGCGTAAGGCTCTTCAGGACAGTTTCTCCAAGAGCTTTCTCCTCTACTCTCTTTATGAAGTCTTTTGCCACCTTATAGTTGACATCGGCTTCGAGAAGAGCTCTCCTTATCTCCCTGGCTGACTCTTTCACCTGTTTCTCAGAAAGCCTTCCGTATCCTCGTAGCTTTCTGAATATCGTTTCTAGCGCTCCAGTGAGATTTTCGAACATTTTCAGCTCCAGACTCTACTCGCCGGGTTCCTTTTCTGGCTCATCACTTTCACTGTCTGAAGATTTTGTTCTCCTTCTTGCAGTGAATGAGACCAGAATGCTGATGACGTAGAGAAGCATCAAAGGTACGGAGAGGAAGAGTTGACTGACAACGTCGACAGAAGGGGTTACCACAGCGGAGGCAACAAAGATGCCAAGGATCGCCTCCCGCCACCTCCTTATGAGTGTTCCATGGGTGAGTAGCCCCAGTTTGGTGAGAAAAAATATGATTACGGGCATCTCAAACACTATGCCGCATGCAACCAGAAGCCATATGACGAATGTGAAGTACTTCTGGACTCCTATCATGTCTTTCAGCGCTGGCCCACCAAAAGAGAGAAGGACCTTCAGGCCAACCGGCATGACTACGAAGTAGGCGAACGCTACGCCACCGAGAAAGAGAATTGTAGAGAATATGACAGTGGGTACGGTGTATCCCTTTTCGGTCCTGGTTAGAGCAGGAACCACAAAAGCCCAGATTTGATAGATGACTACAGGAGAAGCCATTCCAACACCGATGGCCAGCGCAAGCTTCATTCTTACGATGAGCGCCTCAGTGGGGCCGAAGAAGTAGAGCATACCCACAGGCTTGGAAAGGAGTTGAAGCACGAGGGGTCCAAGAACCCATCCCGCAATGGAACAGACGATTACTGCAATTCCGCATTTTATTATGCGGCCCCTCAGTTCATCCAGATGCTGCAGGAGAGGCATCCGCCCCTCTTCTATTTTCTGTTCCACCGTAGATACCTCGGCGCTTTACATTTTGACAAGGCCGGAGAACCCGAAAAAGGCAAGGGAAAGTAGGCCGGCGACGATAAGAGCTATGGGGACGCCCTTTAAGCACCTGGGTACGTCTGCGAAGACGAGTCGCTGTCTTATCCCTGCCATCAGGAGGAGGGCGAGAGTGAACCCCAGACCAGCACCCAGTCCGAATATGATCGCTCTTAAGAGATCATAACTCTTTAAGACGTTCAAGAGTGCCAATCCGAGTATGGCACAGTTTGTGGTTATGAGCGGCAGGTATATCCCTAAGCCCTTATACAGGGTTGGAACGGCTTTCTGGAGAACGGTCTCCACAAGCTGCACTAAAGATGCGATGATGAGTATGAAGGCGATAAGTTGAAGAAACTCCAGACCGAGCGGTACCAGCACAAAGGTGTAGACAATGTTGGTTCCCACTGAAGCAAGAGTCATTACAAAGATGACCGACATGCCCATGCCGAAAGCAGTCTCCAATCTCTTGGAGACACCAAGGAAGGGGCAGATACCAAGGAATCTAGCCAGTACGAAGTTGTTTACAAGAGCTGCTCCAACGAATATGATGAAAAGCTCCATGCGGCCTAGCTTTCCTCCTGCTTCGTCAGTTTGTTCATTACGCCCAGCATCAACCCCAAAGCGATAAATGCGCCGGGCGGGAGAAGCATGATTATTGCGACCTCATACGATGAAGGAAGAATCTGGAATCCGAATATTGTGCCCACGCCGAGAAGCTCCCTGATAGCACCCAGGGCAACAAGAGAGATGGTGAATCCCAAGCCCATTCCCAGTCCATCCACGAAGGACTTGAGAACACTGTTTCTGGATGCGAAAGCTTCAGCCCTGCCCAGTATGATGCAGTTAACCACGATGAGTGGCACGAACAGGCCGAGAACCTTATGGATAGGATGAAAGAAGCCAGCCATGCCCAGATCAATCATAGTCACGAAGCTTGCGATAACCACGATGAAGACAGGAATTCTGACTTTCCTGGGAATCACCTTTCTTATTGATGATATGACCAAGTTTGAACCGACTAAGACAAATGTGGTGGCAAGTCCCATGGCCACGCCATTCATGGCTGCCGTAGTCACTGCCAGCGTAGGGCAGAGGCCCAGGACTAGTCGGAAGAGCGGGTTTTCCTTGACAAATCCTTTTGTGAATTCCTTCCACAGGCTCATCATTCCGCTCCTGCCAGGATCTCGCTCCTGTGTTCTTCAAGAATCTTCAGGCCTCGACTCACTGCTATTGTGATCGCTCTGGGGGATATGGTGGCTCCGGTTATGGCCTGTATGTCGCCCCCATCGTTGACTACGGCAAGGTTTCCGGCCATCAGCTTGGAATTTCCCAGGGACTTACCCCTGAACTGCGTCTTGAATGAATCTTTTTCTATCAGTGCCCCCAGCCCTGGTGTCTCGGCATGTTCCAGAACTTCTATCCCGGATATCTCGGAGTCCAAACTTGTGCCAAGCATCACATGAATGAAGCTCTGGAATCCCACGGCGACTACGACGAAGGCGACACCCGTTATGTCCTGGCCCATCTTAGCGTAGTAAAATGTAAACTCCTCGGTCTTACCATTGTCCAGGGTAAGGCTTAGACTTTTGGCGGTGGTAGCCGGGTCGTTATCATACTGAGGCAGAGTTGTTTGCAGAGCTCTCAAAAGCTCGAGCCTTTTCTGTTCTGCTATGGGTTCCTTTGTCACCATGTAGACTGAACCGAGGGCGATCGCAGCGACCAGACATGTAATGGACAGAGTGGCGATCAGTTTGACCAGTGAAATATCCATGAATCTAATTCCTCTGCTTTGCAGATCCGAACTTTTTGGGCGAGGTCCAGTGGTCGATGAGCGGAGTGGTCGCGTTCATCAAGAGTATCGAATAGGAGACACCCTCAGGGTATCCACCAAATGCTCTTATGATCACTGTGATGATCCCGCATCCGACGCCAAAAAAGAGACGCCCCCTCCGAGTTACGGGAGAGGTTACCATATCTGTTGCCATGTAGAATGCACCCAGGATCAACCCTCCGGCCATCACCTGAAAAAGAACATTCCCGGTGAAAAAACCTTTTGCTCCTCCGAATATCCATCCAAGTACAGCCACTGTTCCAACATAGGTAATGGGAATTCTCCAGTCGATAATCTTCTTCGCAAAGAGTAAGATAGCACCAAGCAGAAGGAGAGCAACTGATACTTCACCAATGCACCCTCCTACGTTTCCCCAGAACAGGTTTGCCAAGCCCTGAGAGCTGTACAGTTGGGAAACGCCAAGTTTCACCTGGGCAATCTGCTGAGGAAGTGAGGTGGGATCTGCAAAAACCCTGTGCGCCTCCTTGAGCACACTCAAAGGGGTTGCGGAACTCACCGCGTCAATGCCTGAAAGCGTTCCAAATTTCGGCGCCAGCCACTTTGTGGTCATGTGAACTGGCCATGATGCCATGATGACGGCTCTGCCCAGAAGCGCGGGGTTCCAGATGTTGTATCCCAATCCACCAAAGATCTGTTTTACGCCTATGGCGCTGGCCGATCCGACCACCACAAGCCAGTAGGGGACCCCCGGAGGCACATTGTAGGCCAGCAGTATTCCGGTGATTATTGCACTGCCATCGTATACGGTTATTGGCCTTCCCCGCACTTTCTGAAAGAGAGCCTCAACCAGGACGGCTGTAAGAATGCTGGTGAGCGTAAGCCAGAGTGTCCTGATCCCAAAGACATAAACTGACCAGATCATCGCCGGGACAAGCGCCACAACCACCCAGTACATCACCACCTGCACGTCCGTCTGGCTTCTTATGTGTGGGGAAACGGACAGAAGAAGTTTTGGGGCCGCTTCCACGGTGCTGGTTGATTTTTCAGTCTCTTTGTTCATGCGCTCTTCTTCTTTCTTCGCTCTTCAAAGATTCTGGCTTTTCCGCTCTTCATGTAGTGCACAAGGTTTCTTCTGGAGGGGCAGACATATGAGCACGTGCCGCACTCCTTGCAGTCCATAATGCCAGTTCTCTCTGCGTCCTCAAGCATTCCTAATCTGGCGAAGTCCCCGATTGTTGTTGGCAGGAGCTTCATAGGGCAAGCATCTACACATCTGGCACATCTGATGCACGGCTCTTCTACGAACTGTTTCGCGTCCTTCTCATCCAGCACCACTATTCCCGACGTTCCTTTCACTACAGGAACCTGGTCCGTGAAGACAGCAATCCCCATCATGGGCCCTCCCATGATGATCTTCCGTGGGACAGTCTTCAGGCCGCCGCAGGCTTCAAAAAGAGTGGAGAAAGGCGTTCCTATTCTAGCGAGCACATTCTTGGGCTCTCCTATTGCGGAGCCTGTGACTGTTACCACCCTTTGAATCAGCGGCCTCCCAAATCTGATCGCCTCGAATATGGCCAGGGCAGTTCCAACGTTCTGGACCAGGACTCCTATGTCCATAGGCAGTCCTCCTGAAGGGATCTCCCTGTGGACTATAGCGTCTATTATGTAGTGCTCCTGGCCCTGAGGGTATTTGACTTCGAGAGGGGCCACCTCGAACGGGTTCTCGGATTTGGGTATGGACTCAAACGCACTGACAGCGTCAGGTTTGTTGGCTTCAATACCTATGAATCCCCGCTTACAGCCCAGAGCCTTGAGTATTAACTTGCCCCCTTCAACAATGTCTTTTGTCCTCTCCAACATGAGCCTGTGGTCGGAAGTCAGATAGGGTTCGCACTCTGCACCATTCAGTATGCACGTGTCAATCGGCTTCTCCTTGGGTGGTGAAAGTTTAACATGGGTGGGAAACGCCGCTCCTCCGAGCCCGACTATTCCCGCCTCTTTCACCATTTCAACGAGCTGTTGAGGTTCATGGTCGCGGTAGCTGTCCGTGGATTTCACCGACTCATCCCAGGCGTCCTCGCCATCTCCTTCTATGATCACTGCTTGTGCATAGGCACCGGTGACGGGGTGGATGCATTCGCCCACCTCCTTGACTTTCCCGGATATTGAAGAGTGGATAGTTGCTGAAATGAACCCCCTCGCCTCACCAATCTTGGTTCCCACCTTGACAGGATCGCCCTTTTTGACCAACGGTTCTGAAGGGGCTCCGGTGTGCTGATGGAGAGGTATGGTAACCAGATCTGGCGGAGGGAGCACTTCTATCTTCTTGTTTTCCGTATACTTACATTCTGGAGGGTGGGTGCCTCCACTGAATGTCCGCTTCCGCATCTAGACTCCGTGGGACTGAGAAGATGAAAATTTGCAAGGATTATATAGGCCACAACGGTTCTGTCAACCAAAAACAACTTGCGGTTGGTACCCCCGTCAAACGGGGGCTCGTGAAACGAGCCGGGCAGGCCCCGTGTATCTCACTTCGCGAGAAACGGGGCAAGCAGGTGTTACATTTTGGGGGTTGGTGCCAGGCGTGACAGTTTGACATCTTGACCAAAAGCACACGGGGTTCAGATCCGAAAGCCTGTACCGTCAGGGGAAGGGTTGGAAATTTGGCTTTTGCAATTTAGAATTCACAATCATTTCTTGGTAGCGAGTACGACCATTCTCGGCGTATCTATCCAGTAGTCCCGTCCATCTATGTGGCCGTAGACTGATTTTAGCATCATACGCGACTTTTCAATCATCTTACCCAGCTCGGTCAGAGTGTAGAATCTCATGGAGTGACTTCTCTCTATCCTCTGCTTGCCGCCAAGTATGACAGTCTTTACTGAGATTCTGCTGGTCAATGGATCGAAACTCCTTAGATCGAGGGCGAACTGGTGGCTACCCACCTTTTCCCAGCCTTTTTCTCGGAATGAAGCTATTACCCGTTCCCTGTTTATGGTGTCTATAAGAAATTTGCCACCGGGCCTGAGGGATGCATGTACACCATCAAGGACCTTCTGGTCTTCCGACTCTGTTTCAAAATATCCAAAGGCAGTGAACATATTGATTACCGCATCAAATTCAGACTCAAATGGAATCTCCCGCATGTCTCCTATGACCAAATTAACGTTCACCTTTTCCCTTTCACAGTCTCTCCTTGCCCTTTCCAGTAGGACAGCCGACAGGTCGTAGCCAGTCACATCGAATCCTCTTTTCATCAGGCCTATGGAATGCCTCCCATACCCGCAGCAGAGATCGAGAACTTTTGAGCCTTTTCTGAGTTTGAGGATTTTGATTATGCCTTCGACCTCAGCTGCAGTCTTCTTGGCATCTACAGGCCCGTAGATGTCCACATAGTCTTTGTCGAAAAAGTCACGCCACCATTCAGACATGGTCTCCTCCCGAGGACATAAGCAGCCAGCAATATAGCAGAATTGGGAGAAATGTCAAAAGCTGAAATAAGGTCTGGCTGGAGTGAAGGAGAGTGGAGACCCCATCGTTACAGGCCGGGGTCTTCTAATCGACGCACAACGCTCTGGTCATCAGATCCAGATGGTCGGACAACAGCCTGGTTATGAGGAAATTCTTCCTCACATGCTCCCTTCCTTTTTCTCCTACCTCCCTGCCCAACTCAGGATTCCGCAATATGTTCACGATGCTATCTGCAAAACCCTCTGTGTCGTGAGGATCAACCAGGAATCCATTCTCCTTATTCACCTGAAGAGGTATGCCTCCCACATTTGAGGCCACAACTGGTGTCCTTTTCCAGAGGGCCTCAGTTACTGTCAGACCAAACCCCTCTCTTATCGATTTTTGCACGATGACTGAAGAGGTTCGCTGCAACGCATTTACAAGAATGTTGTTTTCAGAGGTTATGAGAATCACATCCCCTGTGTCTACCAGGCGGTTTGCCCTCTTCTTCACTTTCTCAAAAATGGCAGGTGCCTCAGGATCGTCCGTGGCCACGCTTCCGCACAGCACCAATCTGCAATCAACCTTTTCCTTCACGCGTTTGAATACCTTCACCACGCCTTCAGGGTCTTTCCACTTGTCGAACCTTGATATCTGGGTTATGAGCGGCTTGTCTCTACTTATGCCAAATTTCTTGAGGTATTTAGAGATGTCTTTTTCAGAAAGCTCAATGTTCTTTGGAGAAAGGGGGTCAATCACAGGGTAGATGATTCTCTGCTCGACTGGAAGGTCTTTTCTTAGATATTTTTTGTTGGATACGACAGCCATATCATAACTCAGGATAAATGTCTTAAGGAACTGCCAGATCTCCTCATCGGGGTTTGATATGTCTACGTGACACCTCCAGATCCATGGTTGACCTTTTCGGTAGAATCTTATGAGAGGAAGGGGCTGGGGATCGTGTATGATTATGCATGAATGGTCTATGTGTGTGTATGAAGAAAAATCCTCATTTGCCTGAATGTACAGGCGCTTCTTTATTCTGCTCAGGTTAATCTTCTCTCCTTGAAGCCCATTGTGGAACTTCTTGGTTATGGTGAAGAAATCGGGATTGCCGTGGAGTATTCTCCAACCGGCCCATACCCCTATGTCGTTTAGAAGTGGCACAAGGCTGTTCAAGATCTCTGCTACGCCGCCGCCAGTATAGGTAGAATTGATGTGCAGGATGTGTTTCCCGAGCAGCTTTCTCGCTTTCCTGCGTATTTCGCTGGTCACTTCATCTCCCACGATATCCCTGTAATCGTGCAGATGTCGCATTATCTAGACGCCCCGACTGATCTGCTCAAGCAATTGCTGAGGTTAGCCGCCATAGAGTCCTCCTGTTTAGAGTTATCTGCAATTTCTGTACCCAATTCTACAGAATTTTGTACATGACACTGGAGCTTGACCAACAACATCTTTTGCCAGGGATTGTTGCGGATCCTACCGGAAGGATGGGGGTAGAACATGTATCGGATTGTATGGGCTAACTGAGCCTCCCATCGAGCGAGAATGCGGGTTAAGTCTCAGGTGGTCCGTCGGTTATCAATTCTCCCAGCAGCAGCAAGACGTCACCTGGGGAGTCCAGGTTGTATTTAGCGACAGAAGGGGTGAAGCCAACTTTGATGGAATAGGCATCATCTGGCAAGGCAGCGAAAATGTCCTCATCTGTCAAATCGTCGCCAATTGCCATAATGAACTCCCACTCCTCCTTGGGAATCCACTGTGATGCGGCTCGCTCCTTACTTATGCCTGCGGTTTTGATGTCGACCACCTTGTTCCCTCTCAGAATCTGAAGATTGAGATTTTTGGTCAAGCTTAGAAGATTGTCTATCAGTTCTCCCGCTCTTGTTTCCCCTATTCCTGGATCGGCTCTCCGATAGTGCCAGGCGATAGAAAACTCCTTCTCCTCAATAAAAGCGCCAGGAGTCCTATCCACGTGCAGCTCAAGGAGCGGGCGTATTTTTTCTTTCCATTCATCGGTCAAAGGCTCTATCGTTTTCCACCCTTCCTTTTTTTTCTTAACCCAGGCGCCGTGTTCAGAAACCAATCCAAGATCCAGCGTTCCGAACCAATTCTGTAAGGATGCTCTATCACGACCGCTTATGATGACCACTTCATTTTTTTCGTCCTCGGCAAGTTTTTCCAGCAACGCCAGGAGGCCGTGGTCAGGCGCTGCTTCTTCGGGTCTCTCCCGAAAAGGAATGAGGGTTCCGTCATAATCCAACAGGAGAAGACGTCTCTTGCTTCTTTGGTAGTCGCTTCTCAACTTGGCCGTCATCACAACAGACAGTCTCCTGGCTTGCAGCTCTTTCTGAAGCTCTTTGGTGTCAACCAATCTGCCCAAAAAGTCCTTTGCCCACCGTACAATGTTGTAACGCTGAAGCCTTTCCTGCATTATCCTGTTCCGATCTGTCTGTTCCGACTCAGGCATAGTTAAGGCCTGTTCTAACGCGCCAGCGATTTCTACCTCGTTGTTGGCATTTATTATGATTGCCTCTCCCAACTCTTTTGACGCACCAGCCATTTCACTAAGAATCAGGACACCTTTTCCATCCCTCCTGGTCGCTACATACTCTTTTGCTATCAGGTTCATCCCATCTCTCAACGGTGTTACCAGACAGACATCGGCAATACTGTACAGAGAGGCAAGGCTGGCGAAAGGCAAAGAGCGGTACATGTACCAGATCGGAGTCCAATCAATAGTCCCATATTCACCATTGATTCTGCCCACGAGTTCGTCAACCTGCTTTTTCAGCTGTTTGTATGTGTCTACCTGTGTTCGAGATGGGACCGCAACAAGAACCAGTGTTATCTTACCCCTGTAGTCCGGGTTTCTTCCAAGAAAGACACTGAAGGCTTCCAGACGCTGAGTGATTCCTTTGGTGTAGTCCAGCCGGTCAATGGAAAGGATTACTCTCTGCTTTCCCAGTCTTTTGAGGTACTTGGCCATTTCTCTCTTCACATTTCGATCCTGGAAGGCCTTTGAGAACCGAGCATAGTCAATTCCCATGGGGAATGAGTCTACCCTGACTGTGCGTTCACCGACTGAAATCTGACCGTAGCTGTGTTCGTAGCCTGAGAGACGGCGCACACTGCTGAGAAAATGGTTTACATAGTCATAGGTGTGGAAGCCTATCAAATCTGCCCCGAGGAGGCCATCAAGGATTTCCTTCCGCTGTGGAAGCAGACGGAATAACTCAGATGAAGGAAAGGGTATGTGGAAGAAGACGCCTATTGTGGCATCAGGGATTCTTTCCCTCAGCAGTCTGGGGAGTAACATCAGATGGTAGTCGTGTACCCAGATAATATCACCCTTCTCCTGAACCTCTGCAACCGCATCGCAGAAGACCTTGTTCGCTTCCTCGTACTCTTCCCATAGACTTTTGTCGTAGATTGCGTGCTGGGTAAAATAGTGAAAGAGAGGCCAGATGGTCCTGTTGCTGTAGCCACGGTAGTACTTCTCGATAGTGCTATGGTTGAGGAAGACTGGATAGCAGTTATACTGAGATATGAGTTTGTTTTCTATGCTCTTTCTTTCTTCTTTTATCTTTTCGGCGGGTATCCCCGGCCAGCCCACCCAGATACTGTGGTGTGATTTGTGGAATGTGGAGAGGCCGGTAGCAACCCCGCCAACACTATCGTTGTACTGGACTATACCCTTCCTCTTCTCCACACTGACTGGCAGTCTGTTCGAAACAATCAGCAATCTTTGCATGGTATGCGGCCCGTGTTTTTTGTTACGAACTGAAGCTCAGTATCCAGAGTCGGAAGGGTGTGCTCTAATGGTCTGCCATCAGGGTAGAGCAAAAACCCTAGACTGTCAAGAAGAAACCTCCGCACGGAAGTGTCGGTACTATCACGCCTTATCTCCTGGCACATCGATCTCCCCCGGGATTATCCCACGTGCGACAAGTCGCTTCCTTCCGCCGAAAAAGGGGAACATTGTGGAGCCGTATTCGTCCTAAGAAAAGGGCGGCAGCAGATGTTCCCCGTAAGACCCTTGCCAGAGCATCTGGCAAGTAATGAAGATAAGCTGCCGCTCTTCTTTGGGAGAAAAAAACGTGCGGACACTTCTCAGATCAAAGCAACATCCGACGAGGCGAGCCAACAGGTTTATTATAGGGCCGCTGGAGGTGGTTTTGATCGGCCAGAACCTCGAAGAACTGCGGCTAGCGGCACTTTATCCCACCAAGAGACCGGCAAGGGTTTCCTCAAAGCATCCTCAGCCGAATCCCAATTACAAGTAGGATCGGAGTTGTAACTTCAGGATTCTTTAGCCCTTTTGGGGAGAAGTCTTACCAGGCTGAACCTGCGTGAATCATATCGCATTATCTGTACTAACATAAGGAGCCAGATGATGTCTCTTATAAGAATCCCAAGACCTACTTTTTCACCACCTTCAGACCTGAAGCATCCGCATGAGATATCTATTCCCCGGACAAGTGCCTGGGTTATCGCAACTATGAATATGGCCAGCATCACGGCTATCAGGAAGGAGTTGCTTCTTGAGAACACTCCCAATATAAGCATGGTCCCGGTGAACAACTCGAGCCAGGGCATGATAATGGCCATTATGTTGACGAGCTCAATTGGCAAAGCCTTGTAGTAAGAAATGGATTTTGCAAAAAGCTCGGGCTCCGCAATCTTGTAGATACTTGCGTATATGAATACCACCCCCACAATAAGTCTGAACAGGAGTGCTGTGATGTCACTTTTGATCAGTGTGGCGATCGGTCTCACTCTTCCTCCTGCTCTGGAGGCCCTTCTTCTGTGGGATAGCCTGCATTCTTCCATTCGGGCCAGCCACCCAGGAAAATATCCACTCGTTTGTAGCCCATCTCTAGGAGCCTCTGGGACACGATCATGCTCTCATCGCAGTCTTCGCCCTGACAGTACACAATCAGGTGCATTTCAGGACTGAGCAGTTCAGAAATGGAGAAGTAGACCTCGTCGAATCCGAACTCCGGAAGACTGAAAGCACCGCTGATGTGCCCCTTCTCATATTCGGACCTGGGTCGCGCGTCCAGAAAGAATGCCTCTCCGGATTCATAGGCTCTGAATGTTTCCTCCAGTCCCAGAACTTTTGACGCGACATGGGTGTCTGAGGGCTGCTGCGCAGGCTGTATGACAAGCGTATCCCCAACTCTCACCTTGTGGCGTATGAGGGGAATTCCCTTGGGATACACTGAGTTGTAGATGAATCCCACCAGGGCGCTGAAGAGGAATATGGCTACTGCGATTACAAAACTCTTTCTATCCATGCATCCTATATTAAACTGCTAGAGGCGCAAAATCAAGTCCTACCGGCAGAAATGGTGACCCCGCGAAACGGGGGACGTGATACGCCCCGGACAGGCCCCGTGTGTCTCGCTTCGCGAGAAACGGGGCACGCAGAATGACATCAGCTCTTTGTCATCCTGAACGATAGTGAGGGATCTGCTTGTGCCAGATTGCTTCGCGCCCATCGGGCGCTCGCAATGAAATCTTTTTTGTCGCTCGTGGTTTTCTCAGCGAAGGAGGAGGAGTTTCTTGGCGGCTGTGTAATCTCCCGGTTTAAGCATGTAAAAGTAGACTCCGCTGGGCACCGGGCTTCCGTTGCCGTCTCTGCCGTCCCAGCGGGCCACGTGGTTGCCAGCCTCCATCGAACCGTCTACTAGAGTCCTAACAAGGCTCCCAGAAGTATCGTAGATTCTCAGTGTCGTGTGGGCGGGTTCCGTCAATTGGTAATTGATGATTGTGAATTCCCGGCAGGGGTTAGGTCTGCTTTGAAGAAGCACGGTTGTAGACCTGGACCTTGTTTCCTCCATCATCTGGTTCTGTTTCTTGTGCTTCTTCATGGCTTTCTGCGCATGCTGCCAGGCGTGTTTGTAGTGGTCGATGGCCTTGTCGTACTTCGCCTTGTCCTTGTCCTTTTCAGCCTTGGCCATCTCTTTCTCAGCTTTTTCTATCTCTTTCTCCTTGCCGCCGGCTTCTTTCGCATCCTCGATTGCCACTCTGGCCAAAATGCTGTCTGCTTCAACGAGCATCCCTATCAACCTCTCACAGAGCTCACCAGGAAACGCGCCTCCGCCGTAACTTATCTTGTCCACATCCTTGACCTCGAAATCTCCAAACACCATACCTTCATCAAGAGGCCTGGAGCAGGAGGTGTGTATCTCTTGATTCAGGAAATCGTCAACCCAGATCTCTGTATTTGCACCGAGCTTCTCGTCAGCTGCATCGATTTCGAATGTATCCCCTGGTGACACTAGCTCAGGACCAAAGCATGTTCTCTTTTTGCTTATGGCTTCAACCAGAACTTCGTTTATGCCATGGTAAATAAGAGAGAACGAAGCTACCCCTTTGCACTTGTCTCCTTTGCACAGCTTCTTCATGTACTTTACCGCTTTCTTCTCTTCGCAGAAAACCTTCTTACCATGCTTGGGGTCAAGATGAGTGTCGTCAATCCACCGTTTCTCTTCCAGGCTCTTCTCGATATGGCCGATAATTTTGTCTATTCTCTTATCAAGCTTCTTGTCGCCAGTCGGCTTGAGTCCTTCCAACTCGGCCATGACATCCGTCTTGTTCCCTCGGGGGGCTCTGGTAGCAATAGGCCCTAGGTCGTAGGCTACGACGTAGTCAGGCATCTCCTGACACAGTTCGAACAAAATGGCGCGGCTTGTATCCCAGTCAGTCGAGAATGCCAGTCCACCAGCCAGGGCCCAATATCCTCCCTCAAAATAGACCCCGGTATACTGCCCCTTGACAGGATCAAACTGGTAAATGCGATTGTACCAGCCCTGCCCCCAGGCAGAGACCCACAGCCAGGGATTGCCAGACGAAGCATCATCCCATGCCAGGCCCTGGGTCATGTATGAGTTGGGATACGAAGCAACAACAGCTCCTGTCGTGTCCGTCTTGACGATTGCTAGATTCTGGAGGCTTACCCATAAGTATTGCCCATCCCAGGCAAGTCCCTGGCCAACATCGTGTGGCCCCCGAAATTCGTACAACACCTTTCCAAACTTGTCGAAAGCAGTTATCATCGAGTCGTCGCTTCCAAAGAAATAGTCATGATCGGGCCTATAGGCGAGATCATGCCATCCCCAGCCACCCGGTTCTGAGTTATTACTCTTCTGCGCGAATTCCCTTACATATTTCCCATTCCTGTCAAAGACATATATCATGTTCGAATCACCCCAGGCATTGTCCCCGGTCACAAAGAAATAGTTCCCGTCGAATTCAACGCCGTACAATCCCTGTTCTCCAGCGTAATAGAAAGCCCATATCGAATCGCCAAGACTGCTCAACGGCTTTCTTTCTGGGTTTCCCTCTTCCTTCATTCCATACAATTGGCCATATGGCTCAGCCTCTTGAACGCCCCCTACAGCCTGTGCAAGTAGAGCAACTCCCAATAAGACGAACCCACAAAAGGCAAACCACTTCATCTGTTCCTCCTGGTAACCGTCATGGAGCCCCCATTGCTACTAACCGAATCATGAACCACCAGGCTCCGCGGGAACAACGCTTTCGAACTTAACTCTCTGATGACTCAAAAGGTCTTCAGTCCAGACAACATAGAAACGCTCGCATGGAGCCCTGATTACTTTATCAGCGTGAAAACAGCCCTTGGGGGTACACGGACGGTGCTAGTGGTGTTCCGCTCAGGTTCTGGGGGTCAGTCGGGCCATTAGGATAGTATTTGCTGTAGAATATCTCATACAAGCCCGGGCCTGGCGACTCTTCAGCCCAGAGGATGTTGAGATCGTCCAGAGATGGAAACTCCGAAGAGACACCAGGGGTTTCCGAGATGAGGTAGCTGTACCATGTCGCTCCCATATACATACCAAGAACTATCTCAGGCGGTGAGCCCTGCTCCCAGACTGCATATATCCCGCCACCCCATTCATCCACGCTTGGATGCTGGGCGCCGCTGGCCACCACCTGTGAAGAAGACCACCCGCCACCATCCCTATAGGAGTGCTCGACCTTCGGCCCAGCAGCATTCTGCCACAGGACATGGGGCGTGCCAGCACCGTCAAACGCGAGGTTGGAAATCTCAACGAATGAAACCCGTTCACGTTCACAATCTCCTCTGGAATACCTAGAGACGAGTTCCAGTAATTGATCCTGGTCATTGGTGGGGGGCCCTCGCTGTACTGCTCCCATACAACGTGGGGTGGATAATACCCCTGCGGACCCGTCTCGTCATAGATGGCGACAGCTGGAGTGAAGATAACGTCAATTCTGTCGGGGACGCTAACGATGATGTCTTTCTGCCACTGGCCGGACTCGTCTTTCCAGTAGTGAACAAGATGCTCGTTGGACGGATCTCCAACATGCTCCAGCAGCACTATATGTGGGACTCTATTCGGGTCTACGGCTAGACTTGGATAATAAGCTGCTTCAAAACTTGTGAAATCCCAGGTAATTCCTCTATCTGTAGAGTATGCGTAAGTCACTGAATGCATTGGGGTACCGGGCAGGTCGTTGTGCGGAAGAGTTATATTCTGGTAGACGACGTGAATACAAGCTGCGGAATCAACGGCGATTTTCCTTCCATTGTTCCAGGCTGTCGCAATATCTGAGGAGTTGGATTGCAAAGTCAAGGTGACCTCTTGGGGGACGCTGCAGTTTCTGTCTGATATCGAAAGGATTGATGCGGCGGGGTCATCAAATCCCATTGCTGATGCCATGACTGCGTGGGTCCCCTCAGCGGTCTTGAGCTCAAAATACCCGTTTTCGTCTGAGAGCGCACCGCGGTCCGCCTCCAGGGAGTAGACCCATGCTCCGTCTATAGGTGACTGATCCGCCGCGGATCGAACAACACCGCCCTGGCAAGCGGGTAACGCACCATCGAACTGCAATACGAAAACCCCTGAGTCGACATCGCAGGCAGAAATATGACCGTCGTAGAAAGGCCAGAGATCGAAGACGCCATATTGTGGGGGGAGATCGGGTTTGAGGTAAGTGTCATAATACCCAATCTCTATAGGGTCATCCGGGAAACTCACATCAAAGATCCTCAGTCCTCTGTTGTAATTAGCAACATACCCCAAATTTTGTCTGATGTAACAGTAGTGGGCCGTCACCGCTGTGCTTGGAACATACTTGGCAGCCTGCGGATAATTACACAGGCCCGGGGTCCCAAGCCCTTGAATATCATAAACGGTGATGTCTCCAATTGGCCGGTTGCATCCCCATTCAAAGAAGTGTTCGTCGGAAGTGAAGACATAGCGAAGGTCCTCTGTTGCCCAGGCATCGTGGGTCATCGCGTTCGGATATTCGCAGCGCCCGAGTTCCAGGGGTGGCCGGTGCGTCATCTGGTCGAACAAGGGATCGGTATCCACCACATAGAGACCCCCTCCCGGATTTGTGACTAGCAGCCTGTTTCCATGCACTGTAACGTCATGCCCCCTCGCGATGTCAGGTCCCGGCGGAAACCCTGGGTTCATGCCAGGATACCATATGGTGTCCGGCTCGTCTATTACAATTGGAAAATCTGGTCCATCAAGGGGTGCATCAAGAATCTCTCTGATATTGAAAATATACACCGTGTCGTTGCAGAGTCCCTGCCATGCATAGCCGATGCACGTGTTCGAGACTGCAAACACCCACACGGGCTCACCCGGGATTGATATCCTGCTTGTGTCCACAAACGCGCTGTAGAACGACCCCCCCCAGTATGCGGGACCCCAAACCTTCAATCTTGCCCTTCAAAACAGGATCGTTCCAATCGTGTACGTCAAATATGTAAACGCTGGCATCGCGCTCTGGCTTTCCCGTGGTTTTGTTTGGCATGATAAGATGAATGCGGTCATTTCCGCTTGAAGGGCGGGACATACAA
>SOJN01000128.1 GCA_004376575.1 candidate division TA06 bacterium
CCCCTTGAAACCACGAGATTACACGAGATTAACACAGATTCAAACCACATCCTCAGAGCTGAATCCAAACCATAAGAATAATCTTGTGACAATCCCTGCCCTCCGAAGCCACGAAGGGCGAAGGAGGGTGTGATAATCTGTGGTTATAGAGGTTCAACACGGACCACTTGAAACCACGAGATTACACGAGATTAACACAGATTCAAACCACATACTCATGGCTGAACCCTAACCGGAAGAACAATCTCGTGATAATCTGTGGTTACAGAGGTTTGGGCGCAACACCTGAAACCACGAGATTTCACAAGATTCACACAGATTCAAACCTCATCCTCATGGCTTAACCCGAACCAGAAGAAGAATCTTGTGATAATCCCTGCCCTCCGAAGCCACGAAGGGCGAAGGAGGGTGTGATAATCTGTGGTTCAGAGGTTCTTGTCTGGTGGCTGAGAGCTATTCAGAAGAATCAAGTTGAAGGCGGTGTTTGATTCAAGTATAATGAAAGACGGTGTCCAGGGCCGAAGTGGTCGCTCATACATAGAAGTCCAGTAAGGAGTTATCAGCTTTTGGAAAGCCTATCACCCATGCTTGAAGTTGCCGAAGCTATAATTGAAGCCGGAGGTAAGACCCTAACCACGTGCTACCAGTGCGGCACATGTACGGCGTCCTGCCCGTGGGGGCTGTTCACAGGCCTGAAAGTAAGAGACATGATAAGAAAGGCTCAGTTCGGGTATGAGGGGTTCGAGTCCGAAGACCTGTGGAAGTGTGTCACCTGCAACACATGCGTTTCCAGGTGCCCTCGCGGTGTCGAGATCATAGACCTGGTCTCTGCAATGCGGAGCATAATGGCAGACATGGGCTCAATACCCAAGTCTCTGAAGACCGCAATAGCAAGCATAAAATCGAACGGGAATCCCTGGGCAGGGGAAAGGGAGTCGAGAGGAGATTGGGCAAAGGACCTTGACATCAAGGAGATGGCACCGAATGTGGAGTATCTCTACTTCCCCTGCTGCACACTCTGCTATGATTCTCGTGTGAAGAATGTTGCTCGCTCAGTCGCAAAACTCCTGAAAGCCGCACAGGTCGACTTCGGCATCCTCTCAGGGAGCGAGGTCTGCTGTGGAGACCCTTCCCGCTCCATTGGAGATTTCGCCCAGTCAGTGAGACTCATTGCCGACAACTCAAAACTCTTCAAAGAAACCGGAGTCAAGAAGATAATCACCTCATCTCCTCATTGTCACTACGCTTTCAAGAAGTACTATCAAGATCTGCCAGATGTCGAAGTCTTTCATCACTCTGAGATCCTCGCCCATCTTCTCAATTCATCCAGACTCGAAGTCAAGAAGCCTTTCGATGCAAAGGTCACCTACCACGACTCATGCTATCTTGGCCGCCATTCAGGTATCTATGAACCGCCAAGAGAAGTCCTGAGGGCCATACCCGGCATCCATCTTCTAGAAATGGAAAGAACAAGAGAGGACAGCCTTTGCTGTGGTGGTGGTGGTGGTGGTGCCTGGCTCGAGGTGAAGAAAGGGGAAAGGTTTGCAGAACTTCGAATCGAGGAGGCCCTTCAAACCGGCTCTTCTATTCTCGCGGTCTCATGCCCGTTCTGCATACTCATGCTTGAGGATGCAGTCAAAACTCTCAACAAAGAAGAGAACATACAAGTAAAAGACATTGCAGAAATCGCTGCTGAAGGCTTATAGATGAGACCAAAAATCGGCGTATATATCTGCCACTGCGGCACCAACATCGCATCCAGGGTTGATGTGCCTGCTGTGGTAGAACATGCAGGCGGGCTCCCGTATGTAGCAGTAGCCAAAGAATACAAGTTCATGTGTTCAGAACCGGGTCAGGATATGATAAAAGAGGACATAAACGACTTCGGCCTGAACAGAGTGGTCGTAGCATCGTGTTCCCCTTTGATGCACGAGCCCACCTTCAGAAAGACGTGCGAGAGTGCTGGTCTCAATGGCTACTTGTTCCAGATGGCAAACATAAGAGAGCACTGCTCGTGGGTTTCCGACGATTCCACCCTTGCCACAGAAAAGGCAAAAAGGTTGGTATCTGCTGCGGTCCACAAAGTGAACCTTCTGGAGCCTCTGGAACCAAGGTTTGTAGACGTAAACCCGAATGTGCTGGTAGTTGGCGCCGGGATAGCTGGTATTCAGGCCGCGCTCGAAGTGGCGAACGCAGGCAACAGAGTCTATCTGGTGGAGAGGGAGCCCTGTATCGGCGGCCACATGGCGCAGTTCGACAAAACTTTTCCCACCCTGGATTGCGCAGCATGCATACTCACCCCGAAGATGGTCCAGGTGGGCCGGCACGAGAACATTGAACTCCTCGCACACTCTGAGGTGGAGAAGGTCGATGGCTACATTGGCAACTTCAAAGTGAAGGTTCGCAGTCGTGCCTCCTTTGTGGATGAAGAAAAGTGCAATGGATGTGGCGATTGCTGGGTCAACTGCCCTGTGAGGAACGTGCCTGAGATCCGTAAAGTACCATCAATTGCCCCGATGATAGAAGAGAAGATGCTGACCAAGTTGGATGAGATACTGCAAAAGTACGAAGGTCAAATCGGGGTAGAGATACCTGTCTTGCACGACATAGACCTTGAGTTCAACTATTTACCTGAGGACGCACTCACATATGTGGCAGAGAGACTGGAAGTACCAGTATCTAAATTATATGACATAGCCACCTTTTTCAACGCCTTCAGCCTTGTACCTAGAGGGAGGCACGAGATCAAGGTCTGTATGGGGACTGCTTGTTTCGTGAGAGGTGGAGAAATGTTAGTGGAGAGACTGAGTGAGGAATTGGGAATAGCTCCAGGTGAGACCACAAAAGACATGCGGTTTACGCTCAGCCCCGTGCGCTGCATTGGGTGCTGCAGTCTTGCACCCGCAATGATGATTGATGAGAGAGTGTACGGACGCCTGAAGTTGAGCAAAATATCTGGCATTCTTTCAGAGCACAAATGATCGCAAGGAATATAGTATGGTAGTGCTGACAATCAATGATCAAAGAATAGAAGTTGAAGAAGGGACAACAATTCTGAAGGCCGCAAGGGAGTCGGGTATTGAGATACCTACTCTCTGCTATCACCCTGCTCTGAAGCCATATCAGGCTTGCCGGGTCTGTGTCGTAGAAGTGGTTCAAAATGGAAAGTCTGAACTGGCCGCGTCCTGTGGTCGCGTGGTAGAAGAGGGTATGATAGTCAAGACCGATTCAGAAAAGGCCCTGAGGGCCCGCAGGGTTACTGTGGAATTACTACTCGCCCGGGCACCAGGTTCTGAAGTCATACAGGACTTGGCAAGTAAAATGGATATTAAGGCGCCGAGGTTCAAGACAAAGGACGAAAAAGAAAAATGTATTCTATGTGGCCGATGTGTGAGGATATGCAACGACGTGATGAAGGTGGGCGCAATTGGATTCGCCAACCGGGGCGCAAACATGAAAATCGCGCCTCCCTTTAAGAAGTCTTCAAAAGTGTGCACCACCTGCGGAGCTTGTACCTATATATGCCCTACAGGGGCCATTGTGCTCGAAGACATTACAGACTATGAGGTCACTCCCATAGCCTCGGAATTCGACGTGGGACTATCCTCGAGGCCGTGCATTTACACTCCATTTCCTCAGGCCGTTCCAAACAAGCCCGTTCTGGACAGTGAAAACTGCATCTACTTCAAGACCGGCAACTGCAAAGTTTGCGACAAGGTGTGCGACCCGGAAGCAATAGACTATAACCAGGAGGACAAGGAACTCGAAATTGAGGCGGGTTCCATCATTGTAGCTACAGGCTTCGATCTCCTCGATCCAGGCGAGATACAAAGACTGGGATTTGGCCGGTATCCAGCGGTCCATACGTCACTGGAGTTTGAGAGGCTGAATAATGCATCGGGCCCAACCGACGGCAAGATACTTACCCGGGATGGCAAGGTGCCTCAGTCCGTGGCTATCGTGCATTGTGTCGGCAGCAGGGACCAAAATTACAAAGAGTACTGCTCCAAGGTCTGCTGCATGTATTCGTTGAAGTTCGCTCATCTCATCAGAGACAAGACAGGCGCGGATGTCTATAACTTTTACATAGACATAAGAAGCGGCGGCAAAAGGTACGAGGAATTTTACAAAAGGCTCAGTGAAGAAGGCGTACGGTTCGTGAGAGGAAAGGTGGTCGAGGTAACCGACAAGGCAGTCTCCCCTGATGAGAAGGGGAAACTCGTCGTGGTAGCAGAAGATACACTCCTAGGTCAGTTGGTGAGGGTTCCGGTCGATATGGTCATACTCTCACCAGCCATGAAGGCCCGGCAGGATGCGGAAGAAGTCGCCAGAACGTTTGGTCTGGCCCGGGATGCGAGCGGCTTTTTCCTTGAGAAACATCCAAAGCTGGCTCCAGTCGCAACAGCGACAGATGGAATATTCATCGCAGGTACCTGCTCTGGCCCCATGGACATACCCGAATCAGTTGCCCAGGGCCAAGCCGCAGCATCATCAGCACTTTCGCTGGCAGCCCGGGGCATCGTACAGGTCGAGTCAGCAACCGCTCAGGTGATAGAGGAGTTATGTTCCGGCTGCCAGGTGTGCGTCGAACTCTGCGCCTATTCAGCCGTAGAATTTGACCAGAGGAACAAAGTCTCAAGAGTGAACGAGATAGTCTGCAAAGGTTGCGGAACCTGCGTGGCGGGCTGCCCAAGCGGAGCGATGCTTGGCAAGCACTTCACCAAACAGCAAGTCATGGCAGAGATAGACGGTGTCCTCTCATGAGTTTTGAACCCAAGATTCTCGGACTGCTCTGCAACTGGTGTTCCTACACGGCAGCGGACCTTGCTGGCACGTCGCGAATCAAATACTCTCCATGTTTCCACATTGTGAGAGTGATGTGCAGTGGCTCTGTCGATTCGGTCTACATATTGAGGGCCCTCCTGGAGGGCGCAGATGGAGTCATGATAGCCGGATGCAAGCCGGGTGACTGCCACTACATGTCAGGCAACTACAAGGCGAGAAGGAGAGCAACGATATTGAAGACGGTCCTGAAGACCCTCGGATTGGATGAGGACAGAGTATGGGTGAGGTGGATCAGCGCAAGCGAGGGTGCGAAGCTCGCCGAAACTGTCAACCAGTTCGTTGAAGAAATAAAGAAAAAACCAGCGAATTCCCTCTCTAACAGTCCCGAAGCATGAGACCGATCAGAGTAACGACTATTCGGGGTCGGCTCTCAGAAATCGATTTTGCAATTTGTCGAAGGGTGGCGCGCCGTACGCCGACAAGATACGCTGAGCAAGCTCAGCTACTCCAAACCTTGGGTATATCCTTGGAGTAGCGCAACTTGTTGCGCGCGCCGTACGCCGACAGGATACGCCGAGCAAGCTCCCTCCGGCGGAGTTTATGCTTGGCGAAGCCGAGTGCGAAGGACAGGCGGCTACTCCTGCACCAAGCGCTTTGCGACTAGCGCGTCTCCTCCGTCCTTTCGATTTTGGCCTCCAAGGCTTCTATCCGATCCTGCTGCGCTTTTACTGCTTCTACCAACACTGCCACCAAACGGGCATAATCAAGAGAGCGCGCATCATCACCATCCGGTTCATAGGCAACGACCTCTGGGATGACTTCACCCACCTCCTCTGCTATCATACCTATGTCCTGCTGCCCGTTCCCTTTCCAATCGAAGTATACACCCCTCAGCCTCTGCACCTTCTCCAATGCATCTGGAATCGTCTCTATGTTCGTCTTCCACCTCCTTTCTGAGTGACTCGATATTTCAAGCCTCATCAAATCGATCACCGATTCTCCAGCGCCCGTCGGGAGTTTTCGTATTTTTCTCGTCCTCTCTGAGTTCGGAAGTGGAACCTGGCTGCCTCCCCCATCTGCTCAAGCTGTGTCTTCGTAGTTGCAAGGAACTCATCGTCCAAGGAACGTCCAGCCAGGTCGCCGTTTTTGCTCTGCTCGACGGGCATGATGATTCGGGTTATTTCGGCAGACTGGTCCTTACGGTCTCCGGTGACAGTCCAGTGGACTTCGGTGCCCGGTTTTCCTCCTATGACGAAGCGGTTGCCCTTGACTTTCTCAGCAATAAACACCTCGTAAGTCCCCACGCCGGTCAACTGCACCATGGGATTTCGATTGAGCGCATCGAAGTAGCCCGGCAGGTGAACCTCAGCACGTCCATCTCCACCGATATGGGTAACACCCCGATAGATGAGCACCATCTCGGGTGACTCCACGAAGTAGTGGTTCAGAATTTTGCGCGTTGGTTCGAGGGGGTGGTCTATGGTGAAAGTACCAGAACCCTTGGAAAGGACTCCAACACGAGTCTGGCCTGATGCGGTTGCTGTCTGACCGTTAAAGGCAGCGGAATTGTTAAAGGCAGCGGGAACAACCGAATTTTCACCGACTGTGAAACTATGGTTTCCAGCAGAAGTATCAGCAAATCCGCCCCCCACAGTCGCCCTAGTCCCGCTGGCGGTGTTCTGATATCCGCCGCCCACGGTCACACCACTGCCGCTGGCGGTGTTGCCATATCCGCCGGCCACGGTCGCACTCCAGCCGCTGGCGAAGTTGTAATATCCGCCACCCGCGGTCGCATACTGGGCGCTGGCAGTGTTGTTCGAACCGCCCCCCACGGTCGCATGCTGGTCGCTGGCGGTGTTACTCTCTCCACCGGAGACGGTCGCATGGTAGGCGGTCGCGGTGTTGGAACTTCCGCCGCCCACGGTCGCATCCCAGCCGCTGGCCGTGTTGTTCTGTCCGCCGCCCACGGTCGCATAGTTTGCGCTGGCGGTGTTGCCATATCCGCCACCGACAGTGCAATATCCACGATCCTGTCCCGAAGTACCGGTCGTGCAAGCGATGCCAAAATTAACGTGGGTGCTGTCCTCGGTGCCGTAGAGGACATTAGAACTGCGCATTGCGAGCCCATAGTCAGCACTCGGATGAAGCACGTTGCCAGTTATGGTCCAGTCATTGTCACCGGCAGCAGCCTGCCATGCCCCCAGACCGGAAACATCTGAAGTCAAGACATAACCGCTCGTCGCACCCGTAGGCAGACTGAAACCCGTCATCTGGACAGTACCATTAACATCCACTCTCTCCGCCGGGCTGGTCGTTCCTACGCCCACATTGCCACCTGCCTGAACGCTCAAGAGCGGACTGCCACCCCATTCCCTTATGTCAAATCTGTCAGCATCACCAGCAGCCACCAGCTCCCAGTCAGAAACATCCGCATTGGAGATATTCACGATCGACTCAATAGAATCAGGTCGCCCGACATACGCCGTGCCGTCTATAATACAATTGCCACTGACATGAAGTTTAGCAGCAGGAGAGGGACTCGTCCCAATCCCAACATTACCTGCGACAGCAGAATACATGTCATTCCCCACAATGACCCAATCGTTGTCAGTGGGAGCATTCAATGCGTAGTCTGCAGTGTCTGCATAGGGGGCTTTAAACGCAGCATCCGCATCAGCTCTTAATATAGTCCCATCCACAATCATCGGGCTGTCAATCGCGTCAACCTGCCCTTCATTCACGTACTGAGCATCCCCATACGAAAGTGGAAACAGTTCGCTCGCTGTCGGTGTCGCACTCGCATCAAACCCATCGACCATACTAGCATCGTCAGCACTGTCTGCCTTCACTGCTCGATAAGCATAACCAACACTGGTGATCTCTGTCCTGGGAGACAGAGTCTGCGCTTCCACCATAAGCTCAAGCCATCGTGATGCACCCGCCCCAAATACATCTGATGGGATAGGAGTCAAAACACCCAGGACAACATTGAAAAGCCCATCTTCCACAATCATATTCTGACTCTCATTCCACAGTTCTGTCCCCACGCTCGCTGCATCCCAGATTCCAAAGGTCATGCTCAATCTATCATTGATAGGATTACCTGCATCATCTGTAAGATATCCCTGGTAGTTGATGTGCCCGGGAACAACCAGTACGCCTGCAGGCTTAATGACATGCGAGTGTGTTTTCTTTACTTCGACTGTACCGAATCTGGCCTCGTCAACCGCCTTTCTCTGTTGTGCCACAGCAACAGCACATACAGCAAAGGCTGCCAGGACTATTACGATGAATACTCTCTTACCCATTGTTCCTCCTCGTAGCGGATAATGTGAATACCCGGTCATCTCAGGATGACCATCTTCCTAATGCGGATAAAGTTGCCTGCCTTTATCCGATAGAAGTAGACACCACTGGGCAGATGTCGTCCTGATACGCCCCTGAGGTCCCACTTGACCTTGTAATATCCCGGCTCCTGGTTCTCAGAAACAAGAGTCCTCACCTGCTGTCCTGCACTGTTGAAGACCCTTATGTCAACCCTGGTTTCCGTGGGTAGGCCGTACTTTATCGTGGTGGAATGAGTGACTGGATTCGGGTAGTTCTGGGAGAGGCTGAAGACTATAGGAATAGACCTGCTAAACAGCAAGTCTTCTTCGATTCCCGGCCCTACAGGATAGGGATGCCAGAATCCAATATACGCGATGTAATTAGCGCTCGATATCTTCCCAATAATAGGCTGCCCAAAACTTCCCCTCAGGATATAGCCGCCCGAGGTCATCTTGGTCCCGCCGTCGTCAATGACATCGTTCTTCAGTTCGTAAACCTGAGCCTGGGACAGGCTCACGGTGACGCAGAGCACAATTAAAACAAGAATGAATCTCATCGCCATTCACCTCCTCTCAGACATGGCTTTGATAAATCGACCAAATCTTTGTGATTGTTGCTGCTTGAATGCCAAGGTGTGAAAAAAGGGGCCGTGAATCCAGCCCGTCCGCTATCCCCAACCCTCTCCCCTAAAGCAGTCATGTCCATATTCGCCCTTCCGAAAACGGGTGGTATCCCGGGGCCTCATGGGACATTTGTCGTCGAGTCTGACACCACCAGCAACTAGTGTACGTGTCAACACATATCCAGAATAAGGCATTCACAAGGGCATGGACGAAAAAGGCAGGATGACACACAGGGAATTCTGTGCTTGGTGCCAGGCGTGACACATTGACATCTTGGGTGTTTCCAGGTGTAAGTAT
>SOJN01000129.1 GCA_004376575.1 candidate division TA06 bacterium
CGGAGCACAGTCCGGCAGTTTCCTTTCCTCGGTCTCAAGTGAACTCAAATCGCAAAAACCGAACTGTCTCTTCCGAACGATCCTAAAAGCGAGCGATTCCTGAATCTACTTGATGCGATAGCAGAAGTCGATTCAATTATCAACGAGGAATTGGAAAAAACGAATCCACGTCATTTCCTTCTCCGCAGCAGATGGTCTGCCTTAAGGGTGTTCAATAAATCTTTCTTCTCAAGCCAGCCCCTTCTGGCAACACCCACGCCAAGACTGACATACCATAGAGTCTCCACGCTATGAGAATCTGTCCCTATTGACATCTTGACTCCCATCTCTTTTGCTTTCTTCGCGTTCAAATCATTGAGGTCCAGCCTGTCGAAATAGGCGTTTATCTCAAGTGCGGTCCGGGTTTCTGCCGCCGCTTTCATCACTGCCTGGATGTCAACTTCATAACCTTCTCTTCGGGAGATCAACCTTCCGGTGGGATGACAAATCACATCCACATGTGGGTTCTGCATTGCTCTTATCATTCTGTGAGTAACGTTTTGCCTGAAACCTGAATGGATTGACGCGACCACTATGTCAAGTTTTTCCAAGATCTCATCGGCAAAGTCGAGTGACCCATCTCTGAGAATGTCAATTTCTATCCCCTTGAGTATTCTAAACCCCTTAAGCTTCTCGTTAAGCTCGTCAATCTCTTTAGTCTGTCTGCGTAGAGTTTCTTCGTCAATACCGCCCGCATACTTTGCATACTTCGAGTGATCACAAATGGCTATGTATTTCAGCCCGAGCTTCTTTGCAGAAGCCGCCAAGTCCTCAATGGACGCGTTCCCATCAGAATACGAGGAATGAACGTGGAGGTCTCCGAGAATGTCCTCTTTCTCCACCAGCTCTGGAAGTCCTCCACTCTGAGCCGCCTCCACCTCTCCTCTGTCCTCCCTCAATTCAGGAGGAATCCATGGGAGCCCGAGAGCTCTATATACATCCTCCTCCCTGACTCCTGCGATCCTTCTTTCTCCCTTGAAGATCCCGTATTCACTCAGCTTTAGCCCTCTTTCCCTCGCCATAGTCCGCAGCTTCACATTGTGAGCTTTGGACCCGGTGAAGTATTGAAGGGCGGCTCCAAAGGCGGCCGTTTTCACAACTCTCAGATCGACCTGCGTCTCATCATCAATCATGACTGACCCTTTGGTGCTTCCCCTGGCTAGAATATCCGTAACGAATGGAAGCTGTGTAAAGCCCTTCATAATCTCCGACCGCCTGGCCCCTGTGGCAAGAATATCAATATCGCCCACTGTCTCGGCCATCCTTCGCAGTGAGCCGGCGGGTGAAATATCCTTGAGGCCCTTCCGGGATTTCATGGCATCCACTATCCTGAGAGCGATGGGAACTGCTTTTCCTAGAGGTATTCTCCCTTTCGCCTTCTCGAACAGATCAATCCCTTTCCCTATGTTTTCTGTTTTTTTCTCACCCATGCCTGGCAAATGGGCAAGACTCCCATCTTCTATGACTTTCTTTAGATCATCCAGGTTCTTGACACCCAGCTTCTCGTGTGCCAGTGCTAATGTCTTTGGACCCAGCCCCTGTACACCCAGAAGGTCAAGCAGTTCCTCCCCGATTCCGGCAGTTACTTCCACGTACTTGGTCATCTTTCCTGTCGTCAAATATTCATCAATCTTCCTGGAGATGCCCTCTCCTATCCCGGGGATTTCCTTAAGCTTTCCTTCGGAGTGGAGTTCTTCAATATCGTTGGTCAGATCCCTGAGAACCCTCCCCGCTTTTCTATAAGCATTGATGCGGAAGACACTCTCCCCTTTCAATTCTAGAGCGTCAGCAATCCTCTCGAAGAGTTCGGCTATCTGACGGTTCTTCATGTTCTTAGTTCGTCTTTCCCGAATGTTCAATTTTTTCACAAACCAGGCACGTATTCACGTGTATTTCGACCGTATCCATGGTGTTTGCTGCGTACCCCCCAGCAAGAACAACTGCCACAGGAATATCCCTTTCTCTTGCAGACTGAATCACGATTGTATCCCTCTCTTTCAACCCCTCTTTGCTCAACTGCAGTGTACCAAGCTTGTCTCCCTCATACGGGTCCGCACCTGCAACATACACCATCAAATCCGGATTGTGGCTGTCCATAATCCTGGGTACATGAAATCGGATCTTCTCAAGATATTCCTGGTCACCTGCGAAATAGTCAAGTCCTACATCCAGATCGCTTCTCTGCTTTATGGGGTAAAGGTCTTCCTGATGAATCGAAAAGGTGAACACATCCGGATCATCGAGAAAAATGTAAGCAGTCCCATTCCCCTGGTGCAGGTCACAGTCGATGACTGCAAGCTTCTTTGCGATTTCCTCGTTCTGCATCTTGCGTACGGCTACCGCAATGTCGTTCATGTAGCAGAAACCTTCCGCGTGGTCGGGAAAGGCATGATGGAAACCTCCCCCTATGTGGAATCCGATCCCACACCTCATAGCCTCAACGCAGGCAAGGATGGTTCCTCCCACCGTCAGTCTGGAGAACTCAACTATCTCGGCCGTGAGAGCCATTTCGGAACGGACTGTTGAAGAAGCCCATCTGAGACCTAAAAGATCCTCAAGATACTCGGGTGTGAGAGCGAGGAGTAAGTCTTCTTTGGTGGGCATTCGGGGCTCACACACTCTGGAATTGTCAAGAGATCCGAGTTTTTTCAGCGAGTTGTATATGAGTCTGTACTTTTCAGCAGGAAACACATGGCCCTGAAAGTCAACGCCGTACCTCGCAGAATACACATACTTCACCAATTGCGTAACTCTCCGATTTTGTTGGCAAAACCGAACTCAGGATCAAATCACAAATTCCAGGTTCAAAACAAATCGCAAGCTCCAAATCCCAAACTGAAGACAAATTCCAAGCACCAGACTAATCCCAAACTCCAAACAGGTCCCAGGCACGGACGGAAATGGTCGCTTACTCTGCGGTTTCGATTATTGATCTTCGCTCATAGCTTGAGATTTGGTCCTTGGAATTTGTTTGCAATTTGGTCCTTGGTTATTGTGATTTGTTTCTAGTCTGGCCCCTCCCTCAACAAGGAAACCAGGGAATCCATCTCCTGTTTTGTCCTCTTCTCAGTTACTGCCAGAAGAAGCATATCCGACAGCGAGCTGTCGAATCTTCCTAAAGGAACACCGGGGATGAACCCCTTTTCCACGAGCGAAGCGATGAACTTCTCAGGATGGATGGGGCACTTCACTGCAAATTCCTTGAAAAAGGGGGCAGAGAAAGGAAGCTGAAAACCGTCCAGTTCCGAAATACGCTCTGCCAGGTAGTGGCTTTTCTCCATGCAAAGCTTCGCTGCATCACACAGTCCCTGTTTTCCCATAAGCGCAAGGTAAACACATGAGGAAAGAGCACAAAGGGCTTCATTGGTGCATATGTTTGATGTGGCTCTCTCTCTTCTGATGTGCTGTTCCCTCGTCTGAAGAGTCAGCACAAAACCCTCCTGGCCATCAAGATCTGTTGTTCTTCCCACAAGCCTTCCGGGCATTTTCCGCACGTGCTCACTTTTGCTGGCGAATATCCCCAGAAACGGACCACCAAAGCTTGAAGGGAGACCCAGAGGCTGTCCTTCACCTACAGCTATGTCTGCCCCGTAGTCTCCCGGTGGCGCAATCACCCCGAGGGAGACTGGATCAACGCAACTGATTAACACTGCACCCGCATCATGCGCCATCTTCGCCATTTCAAAGACGTCTTCCAAACAGCCGAAGAAGTTGGGTTGCTGAACGACAATCGCACAAGTGTTGTCACCAACTTTGTCGGACATATAGTCCAAATCTGAAACACCACTCTCATGTGGTATTTCAATCAAGCAGCAAAGATGGTGGAGATAGGTCTTGACTGCGCTCCTGTAGCGTGGATGTATGGTGGACGCAAGGATTATCTCTTCCCTTCCGTTTATTGATCTACCCATGAGAGCAGCTTCGGCCAGGGCAGAGGCTCCATCATACATGCTTGCATTGGAGACCTCCATACCGGTCAGTTCACATATCATAGACTGGTATTCGTATATCACTTGCAGGGTACCCTGGCTCACCTCAGGCTGATAGGGAGTGTACGCTGTATAGTATTCAGCCCTGGACACTATCTTGTCAATCACGCTGGGGATGTAGTGGTCGTAAACTCCAGCACCCATAAAGGAGACGGCATTTTCTTGACTCACATTCTTCCGGGATAGGGAATCGGCCGCTCTTCTAACCTCCATCTCTGAGAGAGGTTCCGGGAGGTCCAGGCGGGATTTCAACCTCAATTCCTCAGGGATGTCTTGGAGCAGAGAAGCGAAGTCGGCAACTCCAATCCGCTCCAGCATTTTTCTTCTATCTTCGTCTGTGTTTGGTATGAACGGCATGTTAGTGCCCGGTTTCTTTGGTCAATTTGCCATAGTCCTCGGCGGAAAGAAGAGAACCAGTCTCCGGTGGATTGTCCATCTTTATCTTCAACATCCACCCTTCTCCATAGGGATCTGAGTTGACCAGCTCAGGCGAGGTAGAAAGAGATTGGTTTATCTCCACTATCTCTCCACTTACCACGGCGAGCAAGTCTACCACAGCTTTCACTGCTTCTATCGTGCCACACTTTTCGCTCATCTTGACTTTGCTTCCGACCTTGGGAAGCTCAACATACACAACATCTGAGAGCTCATTCTGTGCATAGTCGGATATCCCGGCCACTGCAATGTCGCCATCGATTCTCGCCCACTCATGTTCTCTCGTATACTTCAGCTCCGGGGGTATCTTACTCATCCTTTCCTCCCATGTTTCCTTAAACGCCGCTTCACGAGATCATCTCTTGAGAGATGTGCTCTTGACGAATGGTGAGTTGATTATCACTCCTTCCACTGATTTTCCCCTTACGTCGATTTCGATCCCGGTCCCCTCAGCCTCCAGACCTAATTCAACATATCCCATCCCAATCGACTTCTCGATATTTGGGGAGAAGTTCCCGCTTGTCACATCGCCTATCCTTCTCCCGTCAGAAAGGATGGAATAACCCTGTCTGGCAATGGCCTTGCCCTTCACTTCGAATGAGACGAGTCTTCTCTTTAAGCCACCTTCCTTCTGCTTGACAAGAGCGTCTTTACCCACGAACTCATCCTTCTTCAACTTCGTCACCCAACCAAGCCGTGCTTCTAGAGGGGTGGTCGTCTCATCTATGTCGTAACCATACAGGCAGTACCCCATCTCCAGCCTCAAAAGATCACGCGCACCCAGAGCAACCGGCTCAATCTCACTCTCATTACCCGCCTCCAGAATTGCATCCCAGAGAAGGCCTGCATCGTCTACATTCGAGTAGATTTCAAAGCCATCCTCTCCCGTGTATCCAGTTCTGGAGACCAACACCTCCTTCCCGGCCACCTTTGTATATTGGCAGTAGTAGTATTTGATCTCTTCCAAATCAAGATCTACGAGCTTGCCCAGGATCCGCTGAGAATCAGGGCCCTGAAGAGCGAGTTGTGAAATACTGTTGCTGGTGTTTTCAATAGATACTGTGCCGGCAAAGCCGAGCTTGTAATCCACTATCCATTCGAGGTCATTCATAGTGTTTGCTGCATTCACCACCAGGAGGTATTTGTCACGCAGCCTGTACACCAGCAGATCATCAACTATCCCTCCGTCTGGATAACACATGCAGGTGTACTGCACCTGAAACTCATTCAGACTGGCTGCGTCGTTCGTTATTATCTTGCTCAAAAACTCGAGGGCATCACTCCCGGTGATTTCTATTTCGCCCATGTGTGATACATCAAAGAGTCCGGCAGTGGATCTCACCCTTTTTGCCTCAGACATGATCCCCTTCTGATAAGCCACAGGCATCTCAAACCCGGCGAACTTGACCATCTTGCCGCCAAGTCTTACGTGCCTATCATAAAGGGCAGTTCTCCTAGGCATATCCGGCACCTTGCCTGGCCTCTGCCTGGCCTGACCCGGGAAGTTTGTTTATGAGTACCTTTCCATTTTGGATGACGAGCACAACTTGAATATCCTCGATCTTGTCCGGCTTGAAAGAAAACGGGTCAGCAGACAGTCCAACTACATCGGCAAGGTAGCCCGGCTTGATTACACCAATCTCCGACTCCTTGTGGGCTATGTATGCTCCCCCCTCTGTAAACATCTTGATCGCTCTCTCCACACTCAATCTCGATTCTTCGGATGGATGGTTTACCGCGCAGTGAATTCCATATATAGGGTCAACCGGAGTGATCGGAGCATCCGAGCCGCCTGCAATACGTACGCCATGCTTCAACGCGGTATTGAAAGAATTGAGCCTTCTTGCCCTGTCTTTCCCAAGTCTTCTCTCATACATGCCCTCAGTCTGACCCCAGAAACCCTCAAAGGCTGGCTGCATACCCAGGCATATCTTCAACCTGGCAATTCTTTCAAACTGTTCTTCGCGTACGTATTCGGCGTGTTCTATCCTGTGTCTCTGATCTCTGACGCCAGACTTGGCCAATACTTTCTCATAGCAGTTTATGACCTGCTCAACCGCTCTATCTCCTATTGCATGGACTGCAATTTGGAGATTAACTTTCTCTGAAAGCTCAAAGAATGACGTCAGTTCCTCATCTCCCAAATAAAGGCACCCTTTGTTTCCGGGATCGTCGCAGTAATCTTCAGAAAACGCGGCCGTTCTTGAGCCAATTGAACCATCAACCAGAATACAGCCGCCGATTCTATCAAGACCCATGCCCAGTATCTTATTCACGTCTCTGGTTTGAAAGTACGGAACTATCCTTACTGGAAGCTCCTCCAGAATCCCCTTGAGGATCTCCCAATCCTTCCTTTCTGGGCTTTCGTCTGCACCTATGAGGCAATGGACAGTAGTGACACCTTTCTCTGCCGCATTCCAACATCCTTCAATGTATGCGTCTTTCATTTCACCTTCGTCAATCATCCCGTGAAACCTCTCAAGAGCCACCTGGTTTGCCCGCTGTCTGAGCACACCAGTGGGTTCGCCGGTTGAAGGATCAACCTCAATCCCGGTCATCTCCCCGGACAAACCCAGAAGTTTGAACGCAGCACTGTTCAATATGGAACTATGTTCATCGCGGCGTTTGACAAATACAGCCCTCTCCTTGAAGACAGAATCGAGTTCTGCTCTTGTGGGATACCTCCCCTCTCTAAGCGACTCAGGATCCAACAGAGAGGCCCTCACAACGCCGCCCTTTTCTCCGGCGTTCCTTATCATGTCCAGTACATCATCTATGGATGAAGCAGAGGTCAAATCCACTTCTCGCAGCGAGAGCCCGTATGAAAGCAGATGGACATGGCTGTCTATGAACCCTGGAAAAACGGCCACTCCCTGCAAATCGAGCTTTAGAGAAGCATGAGCGGATGAAAGCTCATCGTTACTCCCCACGCGTCTAAACCCCCCAGACTCGATGAGGACAGCTTCAGCAAGGGGCTTTGCCTCATCCAATGTGTGAATCTGGCCATTGCAAAGCAAAAGCGAGTTCCCGGTCGAATCAGTTTTCTCTACCATGCCGATACAATCTCACTTATTATGTCACGGCCAAATTTCAGTGCTGCCTCAGATATGGCATCATCTTCGGTTTCTGAGTCAAGGAAGTATGTTCCCCATTCAGCCATCTCTTTCTTATGCAGAATTGGTTCATCAGTTTGAGCATCCTTGTAGAGTACACTTAAAGTTATGGTAACCTTGTCTTGTTTCACATTTCCAGATTCGTCGTAGGAAAACGCAGCTCTGCTGAAGTTAGTGATTGTACACAGAAGGATACTGTCTGCATTTCTCTCAGCCACCACCTTCAGTCTGCCATCTTCAACAAATGCATCCAGAGCCTTTTCAGTAAAAACAGTTTCAAGCCCATACTTCAGGGTAGTGTTTTCAAACACAGGAATTGCGACGGTCCTTATCTCGCCTCTGAGAGCTCCGGTGAAGCCATACATGCATCCGCAAGCACTTGCAACACAAATGGATAGTGCTATTAATATGAAGTCGAGTCTAAACTTGTTTTTGTCGGTCATGGCCCGATTATAGTACAACACGCGCAGGCCAAGCGTCAAGCAGAAACAGACTGAACAATGGTTCAAGAGTTCAAGTGTTCAACGGTTGAATGAACCCTGAGCTGACAGCTTGCATACGTTGTACGACCAAAGCTGCTGCAGGCTGTAAAACGGGCTACACGGGCGAAGCCCCGCAAACATGGCACCGGGGAAAAGGGTGGGGTTCTAAAACCGGCGATCCGCAGTCTGTTGGAAGCAGATCCTTCGCTCCCGCTCCCTTCGATCCTCTCAGGATTAACTCTTTGTAAGGAGCTCACTGCGCTTCGCTTGCGACCTCTAACAAAGACTAAACAGGACGAAAAATAGCTCATGTCCTCTCTGAGGGACATGGGTCTTTTTCGGTTCGCAGTTTGAAGTTTGCAGTTTCTCAGTTTATTTCGCACTTCGCAATTCGTACTTTGTACTTTATGGCCGTATATCTTTAGAGCCTTAAGGCTTTCTCCTGAAACAGATACCGCTTTATCTTTCCTGTTGCCGTCTTGGGGAACTCTTCCTCTCTCAGTTCGAACTCCTTCATTTTCTTGTAGTCTGCCAGGCCTTCATTGCATTTCTTCACTTCTTCCCCAATCAGAGCTTCGACTTCTTCTTTTGTGTACGCCCTTCCCTTCACTTCGCCCTCAGCATCTATCATCTCGTAGTCGGGATAGACCATGGCATGAATTCTTTCCCTCTTGGTCTGAGGATCAGTCCTTCCCACAACAACAACCTCCTTCACGAAATCGGATTTCAGAAGTTCTTCCTCTATCTCTTCTGGATAGACATTCTTTCCGGCTTTGGTGACGATCAGGTTCTTGCTTCTGCCGGTAATGTAAAGATAACCATGCTTGTCCAGTCTTCCAAGATCACCTGTGTAAAGCCAGCCGTCCCTTATTGTCTTCGCGGTCCCCTGTGGATCCTCGAAGTAGCCGAGCATCACACTATCGCCCCTTACCGCGATCTCGCCGATTCCATTCTCATCAGGATTGTCGATCCTCAGGTCGATTCCAGGTAGAGCCGGGCCCACAGAACCAAGCCTCTCCTTCCCCTCCCTGTCCACAGTGACGACTGCAGAGGCTTCTGTCAGGCCGTAACCTTCAAGAAATGTGAAACCGAGCCTCCGGAAGGCCAGCCCAACCTCAGGAGAAAGCGGGGCACCTCCACAAATCATGAGCCGAAGTGTCTGGAGACCTGCTCTCTTTCTCAGAGATTTGAACAACATCTTTCCAGGACGCACATGGAGGTGTTCCAGCCCCTTGGAAATACCCCAGGCTGTCCTGAAAAGACCGCGGTCCAGAACACGGGCATTTTTCAGTCTTCTGTGGATACCAGCAAGAAGCTTCTCATACAGGAGCGGTACACACAGCATTATGGTTGCACCTGAATCCTGTATGTCTTTTACTATTTCGGTCGACTTAAGACTGCGCGCGTAGGTCACACTCGCACCTTTGGCAAGTGGCGAGAGCATACCGCATGTCGCCTCAAAGGTATGATAGAGAGGAAGAACCGAAATGAGATTGTCAACAGAACCGTAACTCAAACCCTCATACGTTGACATGACATTGGAAACTATGTTCTTGTGCGAAAGCATCACCCCTTTTGCTTTCCCGGTCGTCCCGGAGGTGAAGAGGAGGACTGCAAGCCCCTCAGGCGAAGGCATGGGAGGAAGCGATTGCGCATCTTCTCCCTTAACGATAAGGTCAGCCAGGGTTAACTCTGATTCGCCATCCAGAGATATGACTCCTTTGAAAAAGCGGAGCCCTTCAGTTATCTCAAAGGCCTGCTCAAGGTGCCTGGCGGAAGCAAATAGATACTCCGACTTCACAACTGACATTATGTGCCTTAGTTCCTGAGTCTTCAGTTGAGAACAGAGGGGAACAGCAGTGCAGCCTGCTCTCAACGTGGCAAGATACGAGATCGCCCACTCGGGCCTATTCTCAGACAGAATTGCTATGCGGCCAGCAGGACTCACTCCCACTGCAACAAGGCCTCCCGCAACCTTCTCCGACCGAGACTTCAGTTCCTGAAAAGAGATCTGGAAAAACCGTCCGCCTCGTCGTATCTGCAGCGCAGGCTTGTCCTTGTACGTCTCGGCCGCAAAATCCACTAGTGCAGGTATTGTCCCGAAGCGTGGGCTCATAACCCTATCAGTCTAAAGATGTAGAACATGGTCTTGCCTGTGAAAAGCAATGAAAAAATGCCGACAAAAGGAAACACGAACAGGCCGATAATGGGCCGCCCAATTGTGAATAGACCTAGCAGTATGATAAATCCGAATCTCTCGTATTTGGCATAGCCCTCTTGCATGCGATCCGGAAGTAGCCCTTTCAATATGCCAGATCCGTCCAGAGGAGGAACCGGGATGAGATTGAACGCCGCAAGAACGAGGCCGATTATTACTCCCCAGGCAAGCATAACGATAATGGGGCCTGAAGAGAAGAAAAGGAGAGACACCCGTAAGATGAGGCCGCATATGAAAGCAAATATCAGGTTGGCAGCAGGCCCTGCGAGAGAAATCCAGATCATATCCTTCTTGGGGTTCCTTAGATTGAAAGGATTGACTGGAACTGGTTTCGCCCAGCCGAAGATGAAAGGTGAGCGAACCAGTATGAGGAAAGCCGGAAGGATTATCGTCCCGATTGGGTCAATGTGAGGCAGGGGATTCAATGTTATCCTGCCCATCATCCTGGCAGTAGAATCACCGAATTTCTCTGCAATTAGTCCATGAGCAAACTCGTGCACGGTCAAGGCCAGCAGAAAAGGAGGAATCGCCCACACCTGAGCACCAGACATTCAAGAAACCTCCACTATCTTTTTTGCAAGCTCCATTTCATCTTCGTAACTTCCAACAACTCCATCAACCCTCGCGTCAAGAACCTTCTCGAGGATGGTTGAGAAGATGGGCCCTTCGCTTATTCCAAGCCTCTTTATGTCATCGCCTGTTATCAGAATCCTTTTTGTCCTGTAGTTTTTGATATGCTCCTCGATCCTCTTCTTTGCAATCTCCTTTTTGGCAAGCGAGTACATATAGACCAGGCCCTCCGGGGAAAGACCTTCGAGAATTCTATACACCGAAGACGGTGCAATATCCTCATCGCTATCCAGCCTTGTCACCTCAGGCTTGGCCATCTTCACCTGGATTATCTTCTGAATCTGTTTCTTGGGCAGAGAAAGCGACCTCGCAAAGGCAACCGCCTGACCAAACGGAAGGGCGTCGGCAATCGCGATGGTATACACAGTCCACGTTTTAGGCTTCAGGGACTTTCTGAACTTCCCAATCGAATTCTGGATTCTCTCAACATGCTTTTTGTCTGGCCCTCTTAGCCCCCGGGCTAGATGTCCAAAGATGTTTAGCTTTCGCATCCTTTCGGCAATCAGGTCTGGCCTTTCCTCGCTAAAGGCGAGTTCAACTTCATACCTCTTCCTCTCAGGAGTCAGTCTTTCCAGCATTCTGGAAGTGAGAGCATTCTTCAGAAGCTTTTCGGTCTTCTCATCCATCCTGAAACCGAGTCTCGTCTCAAACCTCACGGCGCGTACGATCCTGGTGGGATCGTCTTCAAACGACTTGTCGTGCAGGACTCTAACGACTCCTCTCGACAGGTCTCTTGCTCCTGAGAACAAATCTATCAGCTCACCGAAGGACTTGCGATTGAGAGCGATGGCCATGCTGTTTATGGTGAAATCTCTTCTGTACATATCATCCTTCAGATTGCCTACCGACACTTTCGGAAGCACAGCAGGGCTCTCGTACTCCTCTCTTCTCGCTGAAGCGATATCAATTCTTACGCCGTCTTTTGATTTGATCGTAGCTGTCCCAAAAGTTCCGTAGGTCTTCAATTCGCCTTTGATTTCATCTTTTAGAGCTCTCGAATACTCAAGACCGTCACCCTCAACGACTATGTCAATGTCCAGACTCGGTTTTGAGAGCAGAATGTCTCTGACAGAACCTCCAACCACAAACGTATTTGTATCCCTCTTGTCTCCCACCTTGCCGCAAATCTGGAAGACCTGAAATACTCGCTCACTCAGATTCTCGCGGATCATCTTCAGAATGTCTTCTCTCTTCCAACTGGATACGACCATTCACACACCTATCTGGCGAAGCCTGAGGCTCATATCAATCGCAGCAGCAGAGTGAGTCAGTGCTCCCACCGAAATATATCTTACGCCGGTCTCAGCCACTTTTCGTACGTTCCACAGATTGATCCTGCCCGAGGCCTCGAGCTCAACTCCACCAGCCATCTGTACAGCTTTTGTCATGTCCTCTATTCTTATGTTATCGAGCATAATCCTGTCGACGCCCGTGTCCAGAGCTACACGAAGGTCTCGCAAATTGCTGACTTCCACCTCTATCTTCATACCGGCACCATCGGCCTCCTTCACCTTCTTGACCGCTGCCTCTATCCCTCCCGCTGGCTCCAGGTGACTCGTTTTGATCAGCACCATATCGTAAAGGCCAAATCTATGATTCTCTCCGCCGCCGACGCGAACTGCGTATTTTTCTAACATCCTGAGGCCCGGTGTGGTCTTTCTCGTGTCCATAATGATTGTTCCGGTCCCCTCAACAGCCTTCACAAATTCGTAGGTTAGAGTTGACACTCCGGACATTCTTTGAACCAGATTCAAAGCCACCCTCTCGCCTGTGAGACACGACCGGGCGCGACCCTTTATTCGGGCACAAACCGATCCATAGGAAAGCGTATCCCCATCTTCCATCAGTTTCTCAAACTCTAGCTCGGGATCAACCTGCTCAAACACAGCCCTGGACACTTCTACGCCACACAGTATTCCATCTTCTTTGGAGGTTATCACGCCAAGAGCGCGAGCCTCTTCGGGGACTATCAAGTTGGTTGTTACGTCGCCCGAGCCAATATCCTCCTTCAGCGCCATACGGACAATCTCCGCGACCTTACCTCTATCCGGATTCACTTTCTTCTCATCCAAGAAGAGCCTCCCAGCCTTATCTCAGCCTCAATTTTTCTGATCCTGTCTCGGAGTCTGGCAGCCTTCTCAAACTCAAGTTCATCAGCCGCCTGCTTCATCTCCTGTCTCAATCTATCGATGGCATCCAGTCTATCAAGATCGGTAACATAGTCTTCCTTTTCTTCCCCAACCTTTTCCAATTCCTTGGCGTCTGCTACTGATGTTGCTCGCATCACCTCATCTACAGACTTGACAATGCTCCTTGGCTTTATCTCGTACTTCTTGTTGTATTTAACCTGCTTTTTTCTCCTCCTCTCCATCTCTTTCAGAGCACGCTCCATCGAACCCGTAATTTTATCAGCGTACAGAAGAACTTCACCAGCCAGATTTCGGGCAGCCCTCCCCGCTGTCTGAACCAAAGAGGTCTCAGATCTCAAGAACCCTTCCTTATCCGCATCGAGTATGGCAACCAGCGAGACTTCCGGCAGATCCAAACCTTCTCGCAGCAGGTTGATGCCAACAAGAACATCGAAGTCAGCCAGCCTCAAACCTCTCAGTATCTCCACCCGCTCGATCGCCCCTATCTCAGAATGCATGTATCTCACTTTGATTCCAAGGCCTCTCAGGTAGTCTGCCAGATCCTCTGCCATCCTCTTTGTCAGTGTAGTGACCAGCACCCGTTCCTTATTCTCCACCCTTTTCCTTATCTGTTCAAGCAAGTCGTCAATCTGGTTCTCTGCCGGCTTTATGCTCACCTTCGGGTCAACCAGACCTGTCGGCCTGATTATCTGTTCGACGACAACCCCCTTGCATTTCTTCAACTCAAACTCCGCAGGGGTAGCTGACACAAATATCACCTCATTGATGAGCGACTCAAACTCCTCAAACTTCAGAGGTCGGTTGTCAAGTGCAGATGGCAGCCTGAAACCATACTCCACAAGGGTCTCTTTCCTTGACCTATCGCCATGATACATACCAACTATCTGAGGAATCGTGACGTGTGACTCATCGATTACCAAAAGGAAGTCACGCGGGAAATAGTCTAGGAGACAGGAAGGTCTTTCCCCAGGTTTTCTTCCGTCAAGCTGCCGGGAGTAGTTTTCTATTCCGGGGCAGTATCCCACCTCCTTCAGCATCTCCATATCATATCGGGTGCGAGTTTCGAGCCTCTGAGCTTCGAGCAGTTTCCCGGCCGACTTGAACTCCGCAACTCTCTCTCCCAGCTCTTTCTCAATGTTTTTCAGGGCATGAGAGACTGCTGGGTAGTTGGTAAGGAAGTGTTTGGCTGGATAGATAAGAACCTTTATCTTTTTCTCGATTTCCTGACCCTTGAGCACGTCTATCTCGTAGACATCGGCAATCCTACTCCCGTCGAAAACCACCCTTACGCCCTTCTTCTCATATGCCAGGTGTATGTCAACAACGTCTCCTCTCACCCTGAATGATCCCCTGGCAAAATCCAAATCGTTCCGGACGTACTGTAAGTCAACGAGAGACCGGAGGAGATCATCTCTTTCCATCTCCTGGTCAAGTTCCAGCGAAATCAGCTTAGCCATAAACTCCTGGGGAGCGCCTATATTGTAAATGCAGGATACGCTTGCAACTATCACCACATCCCGCCTCTCGAGAAGACTGGTTGTTGCCTTCAACCTGAGCCGTTCTATGTCATCGTTTATGGAGGCGTCCTTTTCTATGTAGGTGTCGGTCTGAGGTACGTAGGCCTCGGGTTGGTAGTAATCATAGTAACTGATAAAATATTCGACGGCGTTATGTGGGAAAAAGCCAGTGAACTCTCCATAGAGCTGGGCGGCCAGTGTCTTGTTGTGGGAAAAGATAAGGGTCGGTTTCTGCACCTTTGCAATAACATTCGCAATTGTGAAAGTCTTGCCAGAGCCGGTCACCCCAAGAAGAGTTTGACAGCGCTGGCCGCGCTCGATGCCGCGAACAAGCTGCTTTATCGCTTCTGGCTGATCACCCGTCGGTTTGAAATCCGAAACAACTTCAAATTCACCCATATCACCGTATTTTAGATGCCCCGAACCATATAGTCAAGGTAAACAAGCAAACGTCAAATGACACCTCCAAATTCCAAGCTCCAAATAGATCCCAAATCACAAATCACAAACTTGAACCGCCATTCGTTTGGAATTTCGGTCATCGGTTATTGGAATTTGCTTGTCATTTGGTGCTTGGTCATTGGAATTTGTCTGTTATCCCACGCAGCCGCTCTATCTCGTTTCTAGCATATCCGTTTGAAGGGTCTATTTCCAAGATTCTTTCGTAGTACTCCACGGCTTCTGCTGTGTCCCCAAGATCCCTGTAGTTTTCAGCCACACGATACTGAAGATTCAAATCCATGGGGAGCAGCTCCAGGCCTTCTTGCAGGACATCCACAGCCCTCATCAGAAGATTCTGCTCCCTGTAATTACCTGCGAGTGCGATATAGACCCTCACATTCAGCGGGTCTAACTCTATCATCTTCCTGTACTCGGCTACCGCAAGGTCATATCTTCCGATCCTCCTGTAACACTGTGCGAGTGCGAGTCTGGCTCTGTCCAGCCTGGGCATAAGTCCCAGCGCAATATTGAACATCCGAGCGGCATCACTGAAACCACCTTCTGCTGCCAGAGCAGCTGCATGCTGGACAAGGCCAAGCGCCTTCTCAATTGACTCCCATGCAACATTGACCAGGCTGTCAGAGAACGAAGGGCCCATTTCCTCAACCATAAAGAGTGAAGGATCATACTGAGGTGAGTAGCGGAGATAGTGTGCTTCTTGTTCTCCTGGTTTCTCTCGAACTTCAAAAACTCTGAAGTAGTCGGTCTGGAAAATCGGCGTGAAGTAGTGAAGCCCTTCGGGTGCAAAGTGCAGCTTGAAGGCCGCGCAGTCCGTCATCAATTTGAGGTTGTCGGTTAAATACCTATCGCCCAGCTCGCCGTTATCCAAGAGCTGGTTAGCTTCGTAAAGCACATGGTCGGCTCCATATTTCCTGCACACATCGTAGAGTTCCTTTTCTGTCCGGAAAAAAGAAGAAGTACACTCATACACTTTCTCCCTTATGTGCTTCGTCTCAAATATGGGATGGAGTACGGCGGTTCTCTGACCGTAGGTCGCAATCATTGGGCTGACAGCAAAACGCGCGAGAAAAACGGCATCCGCCCGAGTAAATCTTTCTATCCATCTGAAAATCTCAGTCCTATCCCTGTCGTGGATGGATGGCCTTTCAACTTGGGGCCTCTTGATGCGCCTTAGAGTTTCCGTTATCGGTGAAGGTCTCAGGTGTGTAGTCGCTTTGAATGCCTCAAACGCAAAAATGACCGACAGCAAAGATAGGGCTATGAACAGTCCTTTTCCCCTCAACAACTCGTAGATACCTGCAATCAGTACTACAATAAAGAATACCGCAAAAATCTCCAGCCTTCTAATGAAAAGAAAGAGCAGAAAGAATACGAGAGACATGAATAGAATAATCTCCTGGCTCTGTGTTGCCCTTCTTCTTACCCATCGACGGAGTAGAACTCCTAAAGGGTAAATGGAAGCCAGGATGATTGCACCAAATCCATAAAGGAATGAGAAGAGGCTCGGACTCTGGAAAGGCCCCAGCCATAACAGGCGGGCATCGCGAGAGAGAGACCCAGGATCATCAGGTTTGTCCAGGAGGAATTGTGCTTTTGAGAAAACCAAAGAGTACACGTGGCCATACTCTCCTCTATTCGGCGTAAGAAGAGCGACAAGAACAAGGGAGACGATAATCAGAGGAATCAACACGCCCGCTGCTGTACGTCTATCCATTCTGAACCGAAGAGAGGCTGCATAGGTGACAACGAGACAGTACCCGATAACCGCGGAGAAGGATGCGAGAAACAGCCTTGCTCTCAAGGGCTCATTCAAAAAACCTGCGAGCACAGCAAATCCAACCACGTACAATGTGGGCCTCATCACCGGCTTGAGGTCTGCTCTGGAAAAAGCAACGATTGCCACACCTACAAGGAAGACCAGAAAATAGAAACTGCTGAGGTGCCAGGACGAGAGGGCAAGAAAAGTGAACACGCCCGCAAAAAAGCCATAGGCATTTGCCGCCTTTCTATTCTGAGAGTGACCAATCGAACCAAGAAAGAAGTATAGGCTAAAGAATAGGAAAGGAAGTGCAAACTCCTCCCTCAGGTAGTGGCCGACCACCCTTTCGAAACTCGGGATTGATACAGCATAGAAAGCCGCTGCTATGAGGCCTGACATCCGATTTTTCCAAACGGAGCTACCCACGAAAAAAACAGCTACAACAGGGAAACTTGAAAAAATACACACAAACCATTTCAGGTACAGGTCAAATGAAACTCTTGGGTTGAACGCCGAAAATATCCTGTATGTGAGACCTATGGTCTTGTCCTGAAAAAGAAAGAGTAACGATCTTACTTTTAGTCCTTCGGGTGCCTGGAGTTTCTTGTCGACTTCCGGTATCTGTTCACCTCTTGAAACCATATTTGCGTACCGGTATCTCATTGCCGAGTCGCTCACGTAAAGGGGCTTTTCTGGGTATGCGCGCGCCTTAAAGGCTACATTGGCGGAAAGAAATCCTGCCAGAACGAGAAACAGGGCGATCCACTTGAGCAGAATTCTACTCATGACCGTGCGACGAGGACCAATCCCCCGCAAACAACGATAGTTCCAATCAGTCTGGGTATGCTGAATGGTTCTCTAAAGAGCCATACCGAGAGGAAGAATATCAAGATGTAGCCAATGCTCAACATCGGATAAGCGAAACTCAGTTCTGCCTTGGAAAGGCCGATGATCCACGAAAAAGCACTGACTGCGTAAAGAAAAACGCCGAGAAGAATGATGGGTTTGGAGAAAATCTGCACGCCAATCTGGAATATTTTGGTCGGGTGGAACATGATCTCACCAATCTTCAACATTCCAGCTTTGAATGCGACCTGCCCAAGGACGTTAAGGAATACACTGGTCAACAAGAAACTGATTCCTTTCATGGCGCCTCCTCACTTTGTGAACCTACGGCGAAGCCTCTCCTTTCCCTGAATGAGATCCGTTTTCATCCCCTCTCGCTGCACTGGCAGGGAATCTGACCACATTTGGGACATCCATCTTTGTACTTCTTAATAGCCTCCTGCATGTCGATTCCGGCAATTGTGGCCAGGCTGACCAGCCATGCTGCAACATCTGCGAATTCCTCTCTTGCCTTTGAAATATCATTCAGGAGCAAAGCCCTGGAAAGCTCTCCCACCTCTTCTGTGAACCACATGAAAGTTCCCGCAAGCCCTCTTGCACTATCCTTTTTGAAATAGATACGCTTTATCAACTCCTGAAAACCTGCCACTGTCATCAAAGCCTCCCCCTTGGTAAACGGTCACTGCCCAAATAGACATGACGCGCCGGAAACGAAGCTGTTGTCGCGCCTACATCTGCCAGTGCAAAACTCTGGCCTCTCGTGCTTTCTCAATTCTTCACCCCACACTCTTCAGCATCTCTCTTGCAGCGTTCAGGGTTGCGTCTGTAATCTTCTTTCCACCAAGCATCCTTGCGACTTCCATCACCCTGTCCCGAGATTCCAGAATGCTTATCGATGTAAAGGTTTGCCTCCCCTTCACCTCTTTTGTCACCGCATAATGATTGTCCCCCTGAATAGCTATCTGGGGAAGGTGAGTGATGCATATCACCTGTCTGGATTTGGCAACCCTCTTCAGTTTCTTCCCAACCGACTCAGCAACCCTCCCGCCGATACCTATATCCACCTCGTCAAAAATGAGGGTTCCCACCTTGTCTACATCTGAGAGAATACTCTTGAGTCCAAGCATTATCCTCGATGTTTCTCCACCGGAGGCAATCCTGGCCAGAGGTTTGACCGGTTCTCCCGGGTTTGCGGACAGAAGGAATTCCACCATGTCAATGCCATTGGGAGACGTGGTGAACCTCTTCTTCTCAACGACTACTGGTCCCTCATCACACTCCTCTCTATCGATCTGCGCCACAAACCGGCACTTCGCCATTCCAAGCTCCTTCAGTACTGCGGCGACCTTCTTTTCAAACTCCTCAGCGGTCGTTTTCCTTGCCTCTGAAAGAACTCGGGCAAGAGCGGACATCTCCTTTTCGGTATTTCTTACATCTTCCTTCAACTCTGTCACATCTAAAGAGCTTTGATCCAGTCTTTTTAACTGACCATCAATGTGGTCCCCGTACTCCAGCACTGATTCTATTGACCCACCATACTTTTTTTTCAATGATCTGATCACGTCGAGTCTGGTCCTCACGTCCTCAAGCCTCTCAGGGTCGTGGTGGATATCGTCTCTGTACCGGCCTATTCCCCTGCCTATCTCATCAAGCTGATTGCTCACGGATGTAATCTCTTCCAGATGAGGTTTCATACTTTGGTCAATTCCTGAAATCTCTTCGAGCAGCCGTTTCAGTGAAGCCACAACCTCCGATACGCTCCCTTCGTCCTCGTACAGCCTGTGGTAAGCTTCACTTGCGGCAACAATCAGTCTTTCGCTGTTCTCGAGGACTTTCCTTTCTGACTCGAGCGCTTCCTCTTCGGCTTCACCCACATTTGCAGATTCTATCTCCCTTTTCTGGAACCTGTATAGCTCTTCAGTCTCGCGCAGCCTCTCTGCTTCTTTCTCTCTCCTTCCGATCTCTTCTGTTAGCCTGTTTCGCTTTTCGAAGAGTCCACTGAACCTCTCCCGCTCTTTCTCTATTCCCGCAAAGCTATCGAGGAAATCGATATGAGTCTCTGGCTTGAGCAAGGCCTGGTGTTCGTGCTGCCCATGGATATCGACCAGTAAATCAGAGGCAAGTCTCAAATCCGAGAGCGTAACCGGACTACCATTCACATAGCATCTCGTCCTCCCCGTTCTGTGGATGACTCTTTTGAGTGTTAACTCTTCTTTGTCTGTCGTGAAGCCGGAATCCTTAAGCCTCTTGATAGTCTCTTTCTCCCCCCCGAGGTCAAAGGTGGCTTCCACCTCGGCAAAATCCCTGCCCGCGCGGATTGTGCCGGAACTTCCTTTCTCGCCGAGCGCAAGACCAAGTGCTCCGACTATGATTGATTTGCCCGCGCCCGTCTCACCGGTCAGGATGTTCAGACCCTTTTGGAAGCTGACGTTGATCGTCTCCATCAGGGCGTAGTCTTTTATGCGAAGCTCGGAAATCATCTGGAGATTATTCCCGCCATCCTCCCCACTTCAACTTCTCTCTTAAGATCTTGTAGAAGCTGGCCGTAAGAGGTCTCAAGAGTTTCAGCCTGTGTCCAGCTCGATGAATCGAGACCTTGTCTTTCGACGCTATTTCTCTTACCTCCTGCCCATCGGCAACAATAGAGGCATCCCCGGATTCAATCTGAACCGCGAAGGTTACCTGGGGAGAGAGTACCATGGGCCTTAGGCCAAGTGCGTGGGGACATATGGGTGTTATGATTATTGAATCGAAAGTGGGATACACTATAGGACCTCCTGCCGCGAGAGAATATGCGGTTGATCCTGTGGGGGTGGAGACTATGAGCCCGTCCCCGGAAAAGCTTGCAACGTACTCCTCGCCCACGTATGCAACCATGTCCACAATTCTACGCGAGCTACCCATCCCCACGACAATGTCGTTGAGCGCCGTCAACGCAGTCCCATCGGGCAGTTCCGCTTCAAGAACCATTCTCTCCTCTATTCTGTATTTACCCTGCAGGACCGATCTGAGTGCCTCTTCCATGAGATCCTCACCCACTCCAGTCAGAAAGCCAAGACCACCGATATTTATTCCAAGTATCGGGACACCGCTGTTTCCAACAAGCCGGGCGGCACGCAGAAGTGTCCCGTCCCCTCCCATGGCTACCAGAAGGTCTACCCCGGTTGCAAACGTACTCGCCTGGGCAACCTTAGATTTCGCCTTCAGAATCGTGGCGGCAGAGTCTTCTGCAACAAATTCCACGCCTTCCTTCTTCAGGATTTCTGCAAGGCTTCCCAGCACCGAGCCAGCATGAGGCTTTGCAGTGTTAATGATTATGCCTACAGTCTTCATCTTCTCTCACCTTCTCTCTTAAACCCTGTCACAAATCTGGAGATTCCACGCAAGTCACAGCCGACCTCGACTCTGGAAAAAGACAAATTGGTCAGCATTTCTTTCACGTGTTCTGCCTGGCCATCTCCCACCTCGAGGGCAATCAGACCTCCACATTTGAGAAGAGATGACGCTTCCTCTAAGATCGGCCAGTACATCTTCAGACCATCCACACCTCCATCCAGGGCAGCCGCGGGTTCATGGTCTCTCACACCGTGAGGAAGGACTTCCATCTCCCCTTCCCTTACGTAGGGAGGGTTTGCAACCAGGCAATCAAGCTTCCCCTCGAGATTCAGAGGCTTCAGCACTTGAGCCAGGTCGCCCCTGAAAAAGGTCACCCTGTCAGAAACACCAAGCCTCGCAGCGTTCAATCTTGCCGAATCCACAGCTTCTGGTGAGCTGTCAGTCCCATAGCAGATGAGGTCTTTGCGGAAACTTGCGAGGGCCAGGGCTATTGCTCCGCACCCCGTGCAGATATCTGCCACCACGAGAGGTGACGGCCTCTTCAAGAAATTAAGAACATTCTCGCACAGCGTTTCAGTTTCTGGCCTGGGAATGAAGACCCCTCTCGGAACAACAAGTTTGAGCCCCATGAATTCAACATTGCCCACTACATAGGTTAGTGGTACGCCCTGTCTACACCTTTCTACCATATCGAAGTAATCCTTGTATTGGACACTGTCGAGCGCAATGTTTTCTTGAAGATATATTTCGGGGATTCTGATACCCAGGACTTCTGACAGGATTACCTCTGCGGCACGTCGGGGGGATTCCACAGCAGAACCCTCAAGAGATTGCCAAGCGTTCCTCAGCGCATCAACAGCTGGAATATTTCTATTCACCCTTGAGCATATTCTCCATTTGAGATAAGGCGAGCTTATCTATCAGTTGGTCAAGCTCGCCTTCCAATATACGGTCCAGGTTGTGCAGACTGACGCCTATCCTGTGGTCAGTGACCCTCTTCTGAGGGAAGTTATAGGTCCTGACCTTTTCACTCCTTTCACCTCTCCCCACCTGTTTTCTTCTGTCTTCGGCGATTTTTTCTTCCTGTTCCTTTCGCTCCCTGTCCAGAAGCCTCGCCTTCAGTACCTTCATCCCCTTAACCTTGTTTTTGTGCTGAGATCTCTCATCCTGACATGATACCACAATGCCCGTGGGCATGTGGGTGATCCGCACTGCGGAATCAGTAACGTTCACATATTGACCACCTGGACCACTTGCGCGGTAAACATCTATCCTGAGGTCCTTGGGGTCTATTTCAACCTCGACGTCCTCAGCTTCGGGAAGGACAGCAACAGTCGCAGTTGATGTGTGAATCCGTCCGCCAGATTCTGTTACAGGCACGCGCTGCACTCTGTGAACTCCGCTCTCGAACTTGAACCTGCCGAATGCACGTTTCCCCTCAATCAGGAATATGACTTCCTTATACCCGCCAATGCCAGTGGAATGTGAACTGAGCTGGTCCGTCTTCCATCCCTTTTTTTCCGCGTATCTGGAATACATTCTGTAAAGGTCGGAAACGAAAAGAGCTGCCTCTTCTCCTCCTGCTCCTGCTCTTATTTCTACAATTGCTCTTCGTTCATCATTCGGGTCTTCGGCCACAAGCATCAACTTTAGTCTGTTAAGAGACTTTTCTCTCGAAGTTTCCAGATCCACAAGTTCCAGCTTTGCTGCTTCCACAAGTTCATCATCCTGACCCGCCTTTACTATCCCCTTATCCTCTGAGACACGGTCGGATATCTGTTTGTACTTGTTGTACTCCTCCACAACAGGTCTTACTCTACCCATCTCCTTGCTCAACCTGACAAACTCCTTCTGGTCAGACGTCACGCCCGGATCACTGAGCAGCCGCTCGAGCTCATCTAACCTGGAGACAATTGATTCAAGTCTCTCTATTACCTTTGGATCAGGTTCCATCTTTCTCTTTTGCCTTGAACCGCAAAGCCTCCTTCAAACTGGCTATTCCCACCTCGAGCTGTGATGACTCGGGCTCTCTTGTGGTTATCTTCTGAAGCGCAAGCCCGGGAGAGAGAAGCAAGCGGATTACCCTGTTCTCTATTCTTCTGCTTGAAAACTTCATCAGTTCATAGGACACACCTGCAACCACTGGAAGAAGCGCCAGGTGGTACAAAAGCCTGAGTAGTCTCGAAGGGGTTACACCCCAGAGGCCGAACAGCAGGCTGTCAGCCGCACCGAAAACGATTATCGCAAACACGAATACAATCAGAAGGAAGCTCGTTCCGCACCTGGGATGTCTGGCGGAATATGTGGCGGCTTTATCTATCGAAAGCTCGCTCCCGGACTCATAGCAGAAGATGGCTTTGTGTTCTGCTCCATGGTACTGGAAGATACGCCTTATGTCAGGAATGAATTGAATTAGAGACACATAGCCCAAGAAGAAAGCGACCCTGATGAGCCCGGCAACCAGATTGAACAGTACCTGGTTCTCCTGCCCAACCACAACCCCGCTCAGCAGCAGCGGCAGATAGAAAAAGAAACCAACGCCGAGTGCGAGTGCAATTACTAACGTGAACGCAACCGCAGCCTCCGCCCCCTTCTTTCCTTTCGCACCTTGGCCTTTGTCTTTTGTACTCTGTACTTTGTCCTCTGTACTCTGTACTTCGGTTTCGGCAGCCTGTTGCGCCGACCAATTCAACGCCTGAATCCCCAGAATCAGCATCTCTACGAGTGTCACTGCGCCCCTTACTATGGGTATGCCCAGCGCTTTTCTTCGCTCTGTACGAGAGATGTACGGGAAGCTCCTTGTCGCAATCGAACCGTTCTCGCATCTCACGCATATAGCAATGCCGCCGGGGGCCCTCATCATTACACCTTCAATGACCGCCTGACCACCGACGTGCTTTGATGTTTTTGAAGGTGGCTTCGCCATCCCAATAACTATACAGCCCGAATTCTGCTATTGTCAAGACTTATAAGCTCCACGCCTCAAATGACAGAGGCCCCTCTGTCATTCTAGAGGGCATGGGGACAGCCCCCCAATTTTACAATTATGACTAAGCCACCTTAAGTCACTTAATCCCAGAAGATTATCAGACGGGTCCAGCACCGCCCTTCAGGATTTGGGCGGGTAGATTCTCCAAACAAGCCCTGAAATTGTAAAATTGGGGGGCTGTCCCCAACTCAAGCTATTCGACTACAGCATGAAGAAGGGAGGACAGAGCCCTCCCCTCTTTGACTCAAACTCTATTTCAAGGACTCACCGGAGCAGAACCATCTTGTCGATCTCAGTCAGGTCTCCTGCGTGGAGTTGGTAGAAGTAGATTCCACTCGGGACCTTCAGCCCTTGCTCATTCTTGCCATCCCACCTAACGATGTAATAGCCAGGATTCTGTTCTTGATCCACAAGAGTCCGAACGTCTCGACCCATCACATCGTAGATGCGAAGAAGCACCCTATCAGCATTTCCCGATGTGAGAAGCTGTGAACCCTCCTTCGGAGATATCCGACTGTGCGGAGTCGCTTTTGACCCCACCACTTCATACTCGATCATCGTTGTCGAACGGAAGGGGTTCGGGTAGTTCCGTGGCAGGGCGAGGACAGCAGTGGTGTCTGACTCACACGGCAGCGGAATCCCCAGATTCGCAGCAACTGTGGTGACGCAGTCCCGGATATCCTGGGCAGAAGCAGCACTTATGTGCTTGCCTTTTTGTGCATCCACGTGGTGAAGAAGGGCGCAGAGGACATTCCCGGACGTCTTTAGCTTCGCCTTGTCGTACTGCTTTCTTGCGTTGTCTGCTTTGACTTGCAGGCTATTTCTTATTCCTTCGTTGTCAATGTCCGCATCGGCAATCGTCTGATCCAGGTCGTCGAAGGTGGTGCAATTCACGGCCGAGCCAAACCCCATCCCTTGAGGGGAGTTGGCAACGGCCACCTCGTTGGAAATTGTGCCAGTTGCCTGATCGATTTCGAAGATCTTTTGGTCAGCAACGTTTATATCTGATCCCAACAGAACATCACCAACCGTGAAGACTAGAGCACCGATCCGATCGAAGTTCGGCCCGATTTCCCCAATGATCGTCTCAGCTCCAGTTTGTGTGTTGATCGTGACCAGCGTATCTGTGCCCAAGGACAACTCGGCACCAAAGAGCATCCCATCCGATCTGAAAGCGAGTCCTGCTATTCTGCGTCCTATGGAGCCTATGGCTATTGTATCCCCGGATGTCTTATCTATGGTGACCAGAACTCGCGTGGAGCCGAAGAGGGTCCCCTTGGGGAGAGTCACGCCGCCGGGTCCAAGGACATCCACAGGCGCGATTGCCAGCCCGTCCTGCTGACCAGTTCCTGAACCTATGATCGTGGCGGCGCCAGTCGCCTTGTCAATGGTGAGGAGTTCCCCGGTTGAGTTGTTTACAGTGAAAAATGTTCCGTCCAGATCGACTGCCATACTTGTGGGTGTGTTAAACTGACCGGGAGCCCCAAGATCTCCGATGTACGTTGTATCTCCCGTTACGAGATCAACAGTATAAAAACAGTCGCAGCCGGAGTCTGTCGCATACAACACCAGCGAACTGGCACGAGGAGCGGCCGCGAGGACGATTGTAAGTCCTGCAGCCAACGCCGCGGTGACTACACTCAACTTTTTCATGAGACTTTTCTCCTTTCTCCAAGCTTTCTATCTGAGGAGTGCTATCCTCTTTGCTGAGGACTCTACTTGGCCTTTATAACAGATCAAGCAGAGAATAGGCATTACAAGCTCAGGGTCAAGGAGGGGGAGCTGCCGCCCCCCCTCTTTATTCAGTACGAGTTCATCTGCATCAGCGAATCAGTATCATCTGTTTGGTGAAGACGTGACTTCCGGCCCTCATTGTGTAGAAGTAGACTCCGCTCGGCACCTCCTGTCCCTTGTCGTCAGTTGCATCCCACATTTCTGTGTAGTAGCCCGGTCTCCTCGTTACGCTCGCCAGGGTCTTGATCAAGCGTCCAGTCACATCGTAGATTCTCAGAGACGCAGTAGCAGTAGTGGGCAACTGATAGTGGATTATGGTTACCCCGTGGAGAGGGTTCGGGCGGTTCTGGCCAAGGCCGAAGACCTTCGGGATTGCTCTTCTTTCTAAAGCTGCCTGAGGACCTGGTTCAGGTACTCCTCTGACAACCATACAATCCCTACCCTCCAGCGGTTCTCCATCGTGTGTCTCCGCTGTAACATCCACCATCACTACCTGACCCTTCTCCAGGGAACCATATTTCGCTTCCAGAGAGTCGATGAGTTCGTCCCTGTGTACTTTGAAGGTGAGGTCTTCGAACCCATCCGCTCCCAACTCATCGCAGTCACAGGAATCCTCCCGTGCATAGGGGGGTGCGGACACATCCTCATAGTTGAAGTTAAACGGCGTAATCCCTAAAACAAGGACCGCTGTGGTATCAATGTCGGAGACATCAAACCCGTCACACCCTTCGATGGCCATGGGAACGACAGCACTTGTGCTGTCCCCTACATTGAGAGGATTGGGACATGATGTGGGCTTGATGTCAACCCACATCCGAACCGTCACGGTCTGGGTGGAGCAAGAGGCGGTGTTCCCACAGTCATCCGTCGCCGTCCAGACTACCCAGGACGTTCCAATGGGGAAGCTCTCAGGATCCCTGGTCACCGTCGGGATCCCGCAGTTGTCCGTAGCCGTAGCAGAATCTAAGTCCGCAACGCTGCCATAGCACTCCCCTGCCTCAGGATCCACCATTATATCCACCGAATCCGGACAGGTGATCTCCGGTGGGATGGTGTCCCTCACCGTAATCACCTGATCACAGGAAGCCGTGTTGCCGCAGTCATCCTCCACAGTATAGGTCCGTGTTATCTCGTACCAGCAATCCGGTTCGATGACCAGTGTGTCCACAACAACCGACTTGTCCAGATCATTGTCGCAGTTGTCTGTAGCCTGGACACTGTCAGCAACAGCCTCTGGCACATCGTCAAGACACTGATAACTGCTGTCCTTCGGACAGGACGTGATCGTCGGAGCCTCAGTGTCCTTCACCGTGATGACCTGCGTGCAGGTAGCGATGTTCCCGCAGTTATCTTCCACCGTGTAGGTGCGGGTGATCTCGTACCAGCAATCCGGATCCTTAATCAGGGTGTCCGCAGTCATTGACTTGTCGAGATCGTCATCGCAGTTATCGTCCGCCACGACGCTATCTGGATCACCCGGTAGAACCTCACCGAGACACTGATACGCACTATCATTCGGGCAGTAGCTGATCACCGGCGGAGTCGTATCCTGAACCGTGATCACCTGTACGCC
>SOJN01000130.1 GCA_004376575.1 candidate division TA06 bacterium
TCATATAGGCATCTTCAGAGCTTGCCCACGGTGAGAGTTGCGGTGTGAAGAACGGTAGAGCTAGGGCAGCAAAAAGGGTCTCACGGTTCTTTCAGGTGCTCGGCCAGAAACTCCGCCGCTTTGAGCTGTTTACGTTCTGTCGCTCCGATCATCTCCAGGTCAGTGAAAGGCTCTGTTATGTGCATGGCGGCAAACCCCATTGCCTCGTCCAAGCAGTCATCCCACGGGATCTTTCCATAATTTCTCTTGCTGACTTCTTTGCCTGCTGCTGTAAGGAGACCGACCGCCTGTCTGCAGTCCTTAGTCGTGATTTCTCTGATGCTAGTGCCGGTCGAGTCTCGTCTAGCTATGAGAGTTGCGGAGCTGCTCTTCCAGCCCGTTGTAGCCGTATACTTTCCGACGACGAATGCTGCTGTGACAAAGAAGAAGGCTGGCCACCCCTCAGAACGCTGATCTGGTTCCTTTATTACGATGCGGTACGCCTTGTCCTTCTCATCCCAGAAAATTCTGCATTCAGCTGGCTCATCTATAGCGACCATCATTCCCTCGAGCTGACGCTGAGCCTTCTGAATCTGCTTGTAGCTCAACTTCGCGGCATCGGCAGTCGATACGGCAAGCACTGACAGCAAACTAAGAAGGCCGATGAATGTCCTCATGGTGTCCTCCTTTTTTTGAGTCTGCGAAAAGGTTTTGCTCCGTTCTTACCTAGTTACACGGATTTCATTGCGCTACTGGGTGGCGAGGACATGATCGAGTTTTCCCTCTCTGAATGCCCGTTCCAGGATGTATTCAGCTTGCGAAATTACCTGTGTATCATAGCCTAGCAACGTCATACCTTCTTCCACCTTCTTCATCAGTACCCACATCCCTGGTTTCCTGGAGCTCGGCATGATCGTGAAAGCATCGACGAATTTGAAAACCTCTTGAATCGCATCTGGACAAACAGGGCGACCGAGACCTTCGAAGATAAGCTCGCCAGCCCTTCTGAGACTGCCAAGAGCCAGCCTCTCATATCCGACAGACCGCCACAGTTCAAGTTCCAAGTCCGTGAGCGCTTTGAGATCGCGGCAGGCCTTCGCTCTTTCCTTGAATTGGCGCAAGGGAGAATCTCCGTTCCCACCCAGGAGCAATTCCTCCGACTCGACCCATGACAGAAGTTGTCTTCTAGTTTCCTCTACGGGAAATTCCATTTCTTCCTCCAATGTAAGTCTACTTCTCTGACGCTAGCCCTCTGACAACGACAGGATGAAGGTAGTAGTCATCTGCGACATCGAATACTAGGTGATAGGCGTTCATTGGCACGGTATCGAGCTGAAGTTTCCTCCAGGAGACTTTGGAAGCGGTTTCTCTTGTAAACACTATCGTGGCTGCCACCTCCTCCCTCTGATTGAGCCCATCTTTGTCAGTGAAGAGGGTCGTTACTGAAATCCATACGCTCTGGACCTCCGGATGCTCAAACAATATCTTGCACACCTTGCACGTGTTTCTCGCCACGTCCCAAAGCAGCGCTGTTGTATTCCATATCGATTTCTTCGAATACACCACCTTCACCATTCCGCCATCTACTTTGACTGTCACGGGACCGGGAATCGCTCTGTCTACTTCCTGTTCTACGCGGCGCTCAAAAGGAATAGGTTCTGGCTGGGGTGCTCTTTTGGGTTTCGTCTCTACGGTGCGTCGAGGCGGAGACTTGGTTTCAACCTGTATTGGGGATCTTAGAATAAGCACAAAAGGGAGCACCATAACGAAGAACACCACCAGACCTCCAATACTGGCCAATATGACAATTCCCTTGACTCCAAGTTTCCTCTTCTTGCCATTAGTCTGACCCATCTCTCATCCCTCCCTTCAAATGGGGTCCTAGGTTGTCCCTATCTTGTGCCCAGACGAGCGGGCACAACCACGCGTCCTAAATCTCACCTCCTTTTTCCCGTTATTTGTGGGGCAATAAGTGTCACCTAATTGGGGGCAAAAAAAGGGGCACTGCAATTGCCCAGCCACAGAACCCGAAGGAACCGTGACTACCCAGGAAAGGTCTTAGGAGCAATCGAGCACCCCCATCACGGGGGCGATGCACTTGGCCTTTCCTGGGTTTTTCTATGCAAGTGAATCGCAGAAGTTAGACTTTCAAAGACCTATCTCTCAATCAACATCCAGTTACTGATATGCAACTAGAATTATAAGGTCTCTACAGATTTTGTCGAGCGAAAAAACGTTCGAAGTTTCTGTTTCTGTAACAATATTTGGCAATATATGTAATTAACCTGGACCACAAACTCTGAACGCAGTTTGTCGAGAAACATCACTCCATCCTTTCGGGCACAGTATCTGTATGATTGGGCTGTTGGGGTATTCCAACAGAGGACGAGAGAAGTTATGCGGGCAAGGTCACAAACGTGGCAGGCCAGGAACGAGACTGAGAGCTGAGCTGCTGGTATTACTGAAGGAGAGAGCAGGCTTGGCGTATACGGAGATTGTGCGTTACTCGCCGTTTCAGTCGTTGAAGCACCACTCACTGGGTTAGTTGTACAAAAGGGCAAAGGCTCGAACGCGCAAACTGGAATAGAACTGTCAAACTGTGGAGTCATGGATCCTTCGAGTGTTCGGAGGGCACCGAGCACAATGTCCATCGCGTTCTGTTCTGCCACCGGCAGTGCTATACAATAGGCCTGTCTAGTTTTGTGGGTACCGGCGAGACACCGTATCAGTCGAGCTAGTCTGGGATCCGTGTCTCACGTCTGCTGCAACCGAGGGCACCAAGAAGCTTTGCAGGTTGTGTGCCGGGTTCAGCCTCTTATTGCTGTTGGGCAATAGTGAATTGTCTGAATACTACATAATCCTTCTTCGCATAATCGATTCCCTTAATCGCATAGCGCAGCTTCTCGGTCTCCTCATTTGCGATGATCACTCCCCTTACACCTGCATAGTTTCCGGTGGAGACCTCGTGCTCAACAAACCAGCCCATGTAACGAAGGATCTGCCCTATGGCAGCATCATCTCCCTTTCTTCTCTTAAGCTCGATCACAACTATGTTCCCGTTCGGGTCCTTGGCAAGGAGGTCCACATTCCATCCTGTTAAAGGGAGGTCAACCTGTCTATGGTTACCGTTGTAATCCAGAAGCTCGAGGTCTCGAGACACTTTTCTTACATTTCTTTCAAAATAGTCCTCTATGTCTTTCTCTTCCAGAAGTATCTCAATAGCTGATTTTTCATTCTCTACACCAAAGTACTCGCGGATTTCCTTTTTTACCTTGTCTTTGAGCTCACGGTCGGTAATCTCTTCATCCACAACACGGACGACCTCAGCTGCTTTGCTATACTCTCCGACATCTTCATAGTACCTGACCGCAGCCAGAAACGACGGAGCCTGTTCCAGGCTTCCATAGTTTAGCATCCAGTCTTCATCATTTAAGTACTCGATGTACTTTGAATCATCGGCAACACATCTAAAGGCAGTGTCAGGTTGCATGAGCTGAATATACGCATTGTCGGTGCATTCGACCAACATACCGTTGCTCAAGAAGCTTCTTGAATACGGGGCATTTCGCATGATTCTTCCATACATGTACAGCGGTCTACCTCTGTATTCTAGGTCTTTGAAGGGAGAACTCTTTAGGTCCTCTGTGAATGCTCCCTTGCCTACGGATGGTAGCTCTCTAAATTCCTTTATTAGGCCGATAACAGTGTTTAGGTCATTCTCCTTCTTCGCTCGAACAACGAATAATACATATTCCTTTGTTGACACTCTGTGGTCTTGGAGACCCAGGAGGACTTTTATCAAAAAGCGATATGGAAACAGCGCGATCGTCGAATGCTGACTGAATCCTCTGGTTAAGACCGCTCGCCCACCCGAAGACCTCGCAAGTCCCCCACCAAATAGTCTCATCTGAGAAGTATCTGTTGCAGTGTGTCTGCCGATAGTAGGATTCGCGAATTGCCACTTGTGCAGTTGTTTTTCAATGAGTTTCTGCCAATCATCTTCCTGCTCTGACCTAAGGAATTCCTCGCCAACTTCCGTGATTTCTGTGTCTCCAGAGATGCTTACGTAGAGCAGGCCCAGTTGTTCCAGAGGCTGCTTCATCATCCTCGCATTTGCCGCATCGTGCACGGCGCCCTCATATGGAACATCTATACCTCTGGTCCTGAACTGTTCGCCTATGAGAGCTTCACATTCTGTGAAGTTTTCATTCTCTAGTTCCTTGAAGACGGCAAGTGCCTCTCTAAGGGTTCCCCAGTTCTCCTTTTTGACAGTAAGCCTCTTTGGGACGTACCAGTAATCTAGGTCTTGTGTGTAGAATTCCTTGTATTTGTCCAATCGGTCTGGAATTCTCATTGTTCTTTCCACTGTAAACCCAACTGCTTTTCTCTTTCTTCCCGGTATTTGCTCCATTTTTTCTGGTCGTCCATCAGAGAAAAGGGAGGTCGGCCCACTAGGGCATTAGCTTCCTTGAGTCTCCGTTCGGCAACCTCCAAGAACTTCGGATTGATGTCTATGCCCACAAATCGCCTCTCCAGGATCTTTGCAGACACGCACGTGGCACCCGTCCCAACAAACATGTCAAGGACAATATCTCCAGGAAAGCCGGCCTCAGTACACTTTCTAAACGTATACATCGATATTAGGCGTGCCGCAAGCCTAAGGGGAAACGGGGCGGGATGCCCTTTCTTTCGGCCAACATCTTCGGGGTATAAACACCATATCTGTTTTGTCAGATTGAGCCATTCGGACATACTCAACCTGCTCCTTTCCTTGACCGTTTTATTCAGTTTCTTGGGACTCCCTGGCTTCACGAATACGTTGATGAATTCAATGGTGTTGTCCTCGTAGAGGTTCGGAGGGTAAGGATAGCTACCGAACATTTTGACACTGGTTTGCTTCTCCCAGATGTAGAGACTGAATCTTTGCAGAGCAGTATTCCTCAGTATGGTATGCTCGACATCATTGTTGATGTTCTGTAGGAATCTTGTATGGTAGTCATTTATTATACTCTTGGATACTGGCATCATCGGTGTGTTAATACATAGTTTGCCGTTTGGCACCAGTATCCTCTCGGACTCCTCCCAGACCTTCAGCAAGTCCCCGAGGTAAGTCTTGTAATCTGTTTGACCTATTTGGCCTTCGATTCTGTAGTCCTTGGCATTCCAATAGGGTGGGCTTGTAACGATAAGATTGACCGAGTTGTCTGGGAAATCCCTGAGGACGGTGTATGCATCACCTTGCAGTAGAGCATCTATGGGTTGCTCCATGCGCCCCTTCCTAAGCTATCGCAGGATGAGATTAGACCAGAATAGATTGGAAAAATCCCGACCTCCTTTTGGTGCAAACCCGGTTGTCATACTCTTCTTCGTTCGCGGGGCACACAGCAGAATATCCCCATCTCGTTCAACGTAGGGCGGATCTTCGGCCATAGTCTGCTGTAAAGACTGCAACTCCTGGCTAGGCAAACTGAACTCGTGGGCACAGAGGCCACATTGCCTGTGTCTGTCTGATTATGCATTACTACAGGGGGCCTGTCAATGCCACGTTTTCGATACGGCATTCTGAAAATTAGACACATCTTGAAGGGCAACCATGAATGAGTGCGAGTATGAATGTACTGACACAGGTGTGACAGCGCGCTGGGGCGTGCTTAATCACCGGCACTCTGTGCTAGGCTCCCAGGGGTCCTGACTGACACCTCCTTGCTGAGAAAGCTCGAAGATCCCCTTCAGATGAGCTCCTCGCATTCTATTCTTCCCGATATTCTCGAGTTCCTAAAACCTACGCAGAGTGCTACACGGCCGTTGGTAGCCGTGCTCTGTCCGGCCAGAAATCCTTGGAGGAACGCCTCCTTCACGACCTTGACTCCGGAAGTTTCATGCTCCACGGAATATCCCAACACAGCTTGCTTGTACTCCTGTGTCTGGGCATGATACAGAACCATTTTGTCCATATTATGCCACAGTTCAGGCCGTCGCGTCTCTTGTGCGAGATTTGCGCCAGAAAATTCAATGTCGGTGACATGCTGTGAAAAAAGCCAAGCACCTTGCCCAACTCAAACCGGCAAGATATTAATGGCTGGGTGCACCAATGACAGAGCCCGAGACACAGGAACCGGAAACAAAGAAAGCTTTTCTAGTTGGCGGCGAGATAGAAACAGATTTCCCCGTAGTCGCAGTCCGTGCATCCAGGCTCCCTCTTTCCGATGTAGACTTTGCTCTTTATACCCTCGATCACCTCTGTGAGAACTCTCTCTGCTTGTCTCAGGCTATCGGGGTCAACCGCAACATCTCTTGTCGTTCCATCATCGAAATTGTAGAAACTACCCCTGGTTGTGTTTAGGCCCATTGATTCTAGGCCTAGGGCGTAGGCACGTATTTGGAACTGTTGATGAGGCTGTGGCTTGAAGCTCTTGATGTTTTTCAGATCAATGACCCATTTCTTGCTGTCGCCCAAATCAATTATGAGGTCAGGTCGACAGTTGATCCTAACTCCTCCCCACGTAAATACTAAGTCTTCCTCAGCCATACGGACTCTCTCGAGGTCGTCCCTAAACGCTGTGTGGAAACTGCGTATAGCAACCTTGGCTCGTTCTTTCATCCTGTTCTGGAGAGAATGGGGCGCGTAAGGCATATGGAATTCCCTGTCAACAAGCTCATCCAATCTAGCCGGTGTTTTGCGAATCTCTCTGCAGTTTCTGGCTGCCATGTTGGCTAGATGGTGCAGGCTTATTGCGTACCCTAATTCTTCAGGTAGTTGATACCTCCAATCCCACATTCGTCGGAGTCTGTAGAAGTGGGGGCATCTGACATAGTCGACCAGTTCAGAGCATGTAATATCAGTCACTTGTTCGCTTTTGCTGTGTACTTCTGGCCTCACAAAGCCTTTATCAGTTCCTTTGAAGCAATGCTGAGGTATGTCATTGTAAAAAGGTGATGGTTGGCGCGACCTCTTGATTTTCTCAAAGTCGCTCAGGATTAGGCGTTCCCTTGCCCTCGTGACTGCAACATAGAAGAGGCGTCTCTCTGGGTCTTCGTCCTCGATAAACCTAACATCATATCTCTTCTGCGGATAAATGGATCCAGGGATGAATCGCGGATTGCCTCGGCCTTCTGGTGGAAATCTCCCTTCCACAAGGGAAGGTATTATCACTACCGGCCACTGAAGACCCTTTGTCTGATGTACCGTGCATACGGATACAGCATCGACAAGCGAAGGATCAAAATCTAGGTTGGCCTCGTATTCGGAAGACGCATATCTGACGATGAACCACGCTATGTCATTGATCAAGGTAGTTCCATCACCGAAACCGCATTCAGCAAGGTTTCTCAAGAATGCGGCTTGGACGTCTGTTACGAGATTCGTCATCGAGCCAATATCGCACAGCAGGCCAGGATTTTGACCAGTATCTGGATTGATTTGATTAACTCCTATCTCAGCAAGGATCTGGGTGAGAGCCTTGACGACATCCGGGCGCTTAGACGCGGCGGTTTGTCGACCGAGTTCCAGGACTTGTTGTTCTATTTCACGCAATTTACTGGCCCTAGAAGGTAGGTAGGTTCGTACGAAATCCTCCAGAGATTGGCTGAATTCCTCTCTCCACGATGTGCCATCAGTAGCTCCAGGACCAACACCGTTAACCTCGGCCCACGCAAAGAATAGCCTAGCGATTACGTCGACCCCAGGCCGTTCAAGCAACGCTGTTGAGCCTATCACTCTGAAGGCAATATCTTGCTTGGAAAGCTCGGCCAGTATATGCTGGGCGCTTGTAGCAACGGATCTCAACAGAATTGCTATTTCCTGGCGTGAGTACTTCTTGTCATCCGTCTTTGAGAGCAATGATTTGATTTCTTTTACTATGAGCCTTGCCTCGTGTTGGTCGTCTTTGGCCCTCAGTCTAGCAATGCCTAGCGGCGGGCATGTGGTTTCGGAGACCATCGTCTTCTTCTTACGCTTTCTTATGTTGCTTGCTATGCTTCTAGAAGCTTCAAATATCATAGGTTGACATCTTCTGTTTTCCGGCAGTTCGTATACCTCTGCCTTATACTTTTTCGAGAAATTCAAGAAATTGTCAACATTGCTTCCTCGCCATTGATAGATGCATTGATCATCATCTCCCACCACACATATTTCCGCTCCTACTCTTGCGAACTGCTCAATCAAGTGTTCCTGGGCTGTATTTGTGTCTTGGTATTCATCTACAAATAGATACTTGATGTGTCTGAGCGGGTGATTCTCAATTTGTCTGGGCTCCAGATGTTCTACTGCTTCTCTGATAATCAATCCGAATGAGATGATTCTTTGTCTATCCAGCAGCGCCCTGTACTTCTGATATGCTTGAAGGAACTTGGGGCACTTCTGCAACAGGATGGTATCGTCAATGAGCTCGTTGTATATCACATCCAATGAGGCCAGAAAAACCTCTATCTCGTCCTTGACAGTTATGCCGATATCATTATTGTATTTAAGTGAGGATTTGCTACCGCTTAGGCCGAGTGACACGCCACAGCGTAGGATTAGGGCATATTCTTGGTGCTCTGTGAAGATTTCGTAAGTGTTGAATCGCGGTTCTACATCACGGAGCAAATGGAAGCAAAAAGAATGCATCGTTGAGCAACGCAACCGTGGGAGGTCGAAATATATAGAAGAGCGGGCGGGGTCCTTTTTGACAGCAGATTCTGCCTTTGTCCTTATTCGGCGTAGCATCTCGTCGGCTGCTCTTTCTGTGAACGTAAATGCAACGATCTCCTCAGGCCTCACTCCAGATGTTAGCAATCGTACTATCCTTGCTGACAGGGTTTCGGTCTTGCCCGAGCCAGCGCAGGACACAATGTGCATGTGACCCTTCGAATGGTTGATAGCCCTTTTCTGCCAAGGGGAGGGAAAGCTCATCTAGTCTATGCCCAGTTGTTCCACGAGCGCCTCATATTTTGCGGCATCAACGGACTTGATTCTTTGCTCCGTACAAAGTCGAGAGTTCTCTGAGGCATTCGGTTTTTTCGAAATATTCTCAAGTTCGTCTAGTTCGTGCAACTCAGAGTTGGGAATGGCATATGCCTTTGTCCAGAGACGGGCCCCGCTGGGGGACCATCCCATAGGCTCAGGACATATCTTTGTCACGTCGTCCTTGTATATCCATCCGATGGGTATCCAGTTTTTGGCCACGCCTGGGTGGTTGTTGTCAAGTGTTGAGAAGATGTAGCCGTCTACTGTTGCAGAGTTCTCCAGAAAGTGGTTGATGTTTATTAAGCGGCACCCGTAGGTCTCCTTTACGTCGAGCTTTTTTCTAATAGCTCTTTCGAACTTTTCGTCAGGGTAGATCTCTGTCTTGATATCCAGGCGCCATCCTCTATACAAAACATCATATTCGTCTCGATGGGTCAGCAGGTTTGTGTCCAGAACCATTGCTCGGAGCTCCTCCTTTGGATCGATGTGGAGCCACGAACAAGCGCATATGTCCCCGAGATACCCGTAGACGCCCTCAATGTCTTTCTTCAATATCTCGTCATCGCCTGCTATCTCCTTTAGTTTTGCGGTGATGAACTGGTGTCGGTATCTTCTCTGCCTGGCACTACATATTTGACGAGCCGCTTCGTACGCCCAATCCGGAATCGGTATTCTTGTGATTCGGATCACAATGCCCCCTCTGTTCAATTGCTCTCAAGTAAATGGTTTGTCGGAACATCGAGTGCCTTGGCTATCTTCTCGAGGTTCTTTAAACCGATGTCTTTTTCTCCTCTCTCTATTTGTCCGATGTAGGCTCTGTGAAGGCCAGCTTCAAATGCAAGCTGCTCCTGAGACCATCCCATTTCCCGGCGCAGTCGCCGTATCTTATGACCCACCCTCTCGTTTATTTCAGCCATGTGCCGTCTCCTACTCGTGGGATACTCATATTACTCAAAGGGCTACCTATAAGTCGACTACCTATAGGTAGCAGTCATTCTCGGGGTTGCCGTGTGACAGCGTACTCCGAACTCAGATTATCTTCGGAGGGCACAGTCGCAGGCGGTGGGTGCTCGCGCTCTGTGGACGGCGCCTTCTGATGTCGCGAAGGACAGGCCCGTCTACGGGAGGACCTGGGGACGGTGTTTGACAGTTTGACAGTTCCGACGCCTGAAAGGGCTGTGCCAGATTTGTGCCAAATCATCACCAATATATACCTCGGTCACTGTTGCGAAAGAATTTGACAACCGTCCGCGAATGTGGGGAGGTTCCTTTGACCAGAGTGATAAAGCGCGGAACCAACATAGACTGCAGGAATCTGTCAGGATATCGGATTAGATAGTTCGGTATACGCACGCTACGTTTGCGCAGTCAAACACATTTGTGCGTTGACCGGGTGGTCGCAAACTGCGACCACATCTTCGTAGAAGTTGGAGCTTAGGCCCAGATGTCCGCCAGCAAAGCTTTGGCGCAAGTCGGCGAAGGAAAAAGTCAAAATGCCAAGCTCCGTCCCCAGTTTTCCATGTGGATAGGCGGCAACTTCCTCTTTGAGGCTCAGAAGCAGGTTAGCCTTGGCCATGAGAACAGCAAACGGGTGGATGTCAATTCCAATGATGTCTTCGGTAATTGTCTTGACCAGTTTTCTCTTGGACACCTTGCCCATTCGTCGAAGCCGTCGGACAGCAGCGTAGAGGAAAGTGCCAGAGCCACAGGCTGGGTCCAGCAGGCGTCCGCCTGTGTAGTTGATCTTGTCCAGAATGAGTTCGGCCAGCCAGTCGGGTGTGTAGTGTTGACCCAAGGTGTGGCGGGACTCCGGATCCACCAGGGCTTCATAGAGTTCTTTGAGGATGTCGCCGTCGAGTTTGTCGAAGTCATACACCCCAAGACATGTGAGAATACCTCTGATGTTTTCCAGTAGAGTCTGCTCTGCGCTGGTGTCGAGCGCCCATGCGAAAAAGTCCGTTTCAGCAAGGTTGGCGAGATTCCGTTCCTTGAAGAAATCTCCATTGACAATGCCCCGAAACATCTTCGGCGTATGCCTAGCCCTAGGGAAAAGTGCCATCGTCACGATGGCTCGGGAGAGCATAGCAAGGTAGGTATGTGTGACGAAGAGGGCTTCATCACCGATCTCGCTCCCATATACTTTCGCTAGCAACCCATTCCCTGAACTTGACCTTGACCGAGCTTTCGTTCTGCACAGTGCCAAATGCGGCCAGGAGAGATCGGCGGATCACATTGTACGTGGTGCTATATGGACCAAAACGGTCAACGATGTCGCCGGAGCTTGGTGGCAAACGCCTTGCAGTGAAAAAGAGCTGGTCAAGATGCTGGAATGCGGCCAAAGGTGATTCGGCTTCAAAGACGAAACTCCGGATCTGACGTGCGGCTTGATTCTCATAGATATAAACCTCGAAGTTCAGCCCATCAGTAACCAAACCTACATGGTAATTAGGGTGCTCCCGAGATTCGAAGTACTTCTTGAGTTCCTCAAGTGCGTCGACACGTTCCCGCTCAAGGTCCGGCTTGACCTCTAGGATCAACTCCTTGAAGATGGCGTCAATCCGGCCTCTGATTGTGTCAGCTTTGACCCTCTTCTCAAGCTCAAACTCTACCGGGTCGAGGTTGAGACCTTGGCGGAGGAAATTCAGAAGAAGGTGACGCCGCTAGTCATGATGCTGCTTCTTGCGGATAGCACTTTGCATCTGGTCGCAGTAGGATCGCAAGGCCTCACCGAAGGTGTCCGAGTAGGGCTTTACTTTCTTGTCGAATAGTGGCAAACTCCTACCCGTTTGCCTGCCTTTCCTTCCAGACGATTTCCCCGGTGTCTCTTGCTTCACGGTTTGCTCCCGGCCTCAAGCATCAACTGCACCTTTTCCACAGAGCAATTCTGCGAGATAGATATTCAGCTTGTCTTCAAAGACGAGTCTTTTTCTCAGATTTGCCATAAATGCGATAATCTCAATTTCTTAGTGCTTTCTTATAGGTTTTCGTCGTATGGACGCCTGAGCAAGTCTTTCCCGAAAATCCTTCCAGACATAGGCCTCTAGCATTTCTTCCACACCTGAGGCTCTTATTACCTCGCCGAGGCCTGAGTTGGCTCCAATTGTGGCCTCCTCGAGCTGCCTATCGACAGAAACAGACAAGAAATCCTGCACGTAACCGGATATTAGGCCAAGGAATTTGCCTGTGTGTTCAGAATAGACAGCCGACCCACTACTTCCTTGGCTTGCAAACCCATCTAGCAAAAAAGTATCTCTATTGAGTATGACCTGCGCAATGACACCACGGCGCAACACGGGAAAATCGTATTCTTCTTGGCCTAACCCAAGCGGGTAGCCCCAATAGAAGACCCGGTGCCCCTCCTTAATCTCAGGACCTTTCGAGAATTCATCTCTTTGCACGACGGCGGCCAAGGGAATATCTGGGAGTGGCGCCACAGGCGTGATAGCTACGAGATCCAGTTCCCTATGCCAAGTGAGAATCTGAGCCTCACAATGCCGTGCCCCAGCTACGAAGTTAAGACTTAGACGCACAGGTCGGCTGATAGATAGAACATGCTTGTTAGTGATTACACACCACCGTTTGGTCCTGACCTCCGCAAGGACCCCCGATGCGATGGGATATTCCTCGCTGTCAAGAATTAGGACAGCGCAACGCTTGTATTTTGCGGCTAGTCCTGGGAGACTCTGACCAGTCATAAGACCCTCCTTCCGCTTGCCGCAGAGGAAACCCGTTACTCTACGGTCTTTTCTTCCCTGTCTTTTTTCCCTCTACAAGCCCGTCGTCCCATCGGGTCATTCTGTTCTGCCGGACTAGGTCTTGCCCTTATGATATGCGTATGCCCATCCTTCTCGACTATCGCCGTGGCATCGGCCTCAATAGACATGCCTACCCATCCCTCCCCCACCCTCTTTCTTCTTGATGTCGACAGAAAGATGCCCTGACACCCGAGGTTGGCTTTTATGGCGGAGCAGCTTCCTCGGTGGGAATCTACTCGAATCCTCAGGGTCAGGGCTTTTTTGGTCGGTTCTCATCGGTCAGGAAATGCACCCCGTTTTAGAGGGATTCTGGCTCCGCCATCAGGCCGTTCAGATTATACCTGCCCGCACTTGGAATGTCAAAAGAACATCATGCTTCCTTCTGTCTTGCAAAATGTTGGTTGGCCCTTGCAAAAGCGTCCGAATAGTGTAAAAGCGTGAGAATGGGAGGGGCTCGTGCTCATTCAGAATGAAAACGTGAACCATTCTTTCGAGAATAGTGGGCAAAACGGATGTGGAATTGGGTGTCCGTGCCGGCCCGAGTCGGCAGCATTCCCACCAGATTTAGTCGCTTGACATGTTGTGGACGGCTTAGTATTCTGAACGCAAGAAAGGATGTGTCACGGCTGAGGAGGGCAGACATGGCTAAGACCGGCAGGGAGTTCCTTCTTATTGAACCACTTGCCAAGACTCGTTATCCGCCTTTAGGGTTGATGAAGATATCCACATGGCTCAAGAAGCGTTATCCCGGATGCAAGGTGGTCGGAATCGTCGGGACCAATCTTCCCCGGAGGTTGTCAAGACCTGACTCCATCTTCATAACGACTCTTTTTGCTTGGGATTTGGACAAAGTTGTGAGGGTCGTTCGCTTTTACACCGACCGATTTCCTGATGCAAGGGTCAGGGTCGGTGGCGTTGCTGCTTCTCTTCTACCTGATCATGTCGAAGCCGAGACTGGTATTCGGCCTCATGTGGGCCTGATCCGGGGAGCGGAGAAGTGCCGTCCTGACTATTCGCTTACGTTCGGACGTGCTTTGGATGCATCAATTACTTTCGCATCCCGGGGATGCCCCAGGAAATGCCCATTCTGTAGCGTCGCAATCCACGAACCGGTCTTCGAGGTCCGTGAGAACTGGGAAAAGGATATTCATCCGGGTTTCCCCCGCATAGTATTCTGGGACAATAACTGGCTAGCCTCCCCACGGTTCTCTGACGATGCTAAGAAACTCCGCAGGCTCGGGAAGATTGTGGATTTCAACCAGGGGCTTGATGCTCGTCTCTACGATGAAGCTGTCGCTAGAGAACTCTCTGCCATCAAACTCAGGCCGATTCGGTTTGCGTTTGACAGTGTTGGTGTCGAGAAGTATGTAATCAAAGCGATCTCAATTGCCAAACAGCACCCCAAGGCGGAGATTCGTGTCTACGTTTTGTACAATTTCGATGATACGCCAGAAGACTTGTATTATCGCCTTCGTTTGCTGAATCGGAAAGGCGTGCTTGCCTTCCCAATGGAGTACCGGCAGCCCATACCGTCAAGGAAGAAATTCCCGGGACCTCATTGGAACACTGCACTGCTGAGGGCCATGAAGCTTACTCTTCTCTATTACTACCGCAAAGGCATGATTACGGAGAGTCGTCGGTCTTTTCACTCAATCTACGGTAAGACATCTAAGGAGTTTGTAGATCGTCTGTACAGTATCTACGAGTACGACAAAAGCCTCAAGCGATAATTCCGTTGGCCTATTGCTTCGAAGCTATTTTCCTGCAGACCCTTTGGCCTGTTGGTGTCTCTTCTTTGTGTCTGGGTTCGCAGTGGTCTCCAGCAACGACTTAAACTCTTTGCGTTCCTCATCGTTCAAGAAATGATCATACCTCTCCAGAAACTCCTTTGCGATATCCCGTACGAATAAGATATCTTGTTTCTCTGAAGGCTGTTGTGCTAGATTCCAGCACGCCTTTACCATCAGGAGCCTTGCGTGAACGAAGTGTGGATGCTTCTTAAGAATGTCACGGTAGTGTCGGATCTCCCGACTCCATTGCTTAGATTCACGGCATTCACGGCCTCTCAAGTAAATGAGTATGGGGTCATGCTCTTTGGCACTATGCCAAGCCATCTTGTACTGCAGATTACGATACCTTCTCCTTTCATCAGGAATGTCGGTCCCTGTTAGTTCGCATTCAAGCACAGACACAGTCAACGCCTTGATCCATTGGGAATCTATGCTAATAGGCTCACGGCAAAGCCGTTCAGCCTCTCGGATGAGTAGCCCATCGTCCTCATCATCCTGCCTTAGTTCCAAGTGGTCGAATAGTCCCGATTCTACCTCGTATAGTTCGACATTCTCGTCAATACCCTTCAGGCCTCCACGTAGGCTACTAAGGACAATGGGATAGAATTCAAGGGACTTGGAAGCCTCGGATGAAAGAAGAATCGCCGAGTGTTCCCCCTGTCGTGAGCAAGATTCAACTCGCTTGGCATAGTTGATGGCATATCCTTCCATGCCTGCAATGGTGGATCGGTTGTTCTCTCTCGATATGGTCAAGACAACAGGTCCCCAATGAACCCCTGCACCTACATCAAATCGACGTGGAGCATCGCCTGACTCGGGTGCGCTCCTAAAACGCAGACGAGCTTTCAAATGATAGAGGAACTCGATTGCTCGCATTACGAGGCGTGCCTGTTTCTCTTGCCGATCCTTTTGCGGACACGCAACGAAGACTATCCCTTCGTCAGCCCGGGCATCGACATGGCAGTAATCAACTGTCTTGTCTTCTGGTTCCGGAAAGTAGCGACGTCCCAGTGAACGAAACAACTCTTGGAATTCAATCAGCCTCTTTGCGTATTCTTGGTAGCCAAGGATGGCACTGTACTTAGAGGAGCCAATGATATCAGCGAATACAATGAGAGCGTCTCCGAACTGCCCCGTCTGTCTTACGGTCACCGCACTCCCCTAAGCCTTGTACGCTGCTGAGCGCCGTAGATCGTCGCCTAAGGGGGCGACATATGTGGCTGTCTTAGACGGTATCACTCCCAGCAAACGCAGGAAATTCCGTTTGAGATCTTGCTTGCCTTTCGAGACTGCGTCAGCAACCTCGAGAGCGATATACACATCAAGGACATTTATGCTGAATTGCTGCAGGTCCCAGTTAAAGGGATTGATGAATATCTGTCTGTCTTTCGTATTGATGCTAATACCATAATCAGTATCTTTCTTGACTACGAAGAAGATTTCGTAACTATCACCCAAAAATAACATCTTCCTCGGGGCAAAGAGCGTAGGAGATACATCAACAATGACCTTATTCGTGGAAGCATCCAGCCTGACCTCATACGTCCCTGCTCTGGTAGCGAGGGAGGGGACTACGGTGACAATTGATTTGTCATCTTCCGCTACGACAAGGGGATTGTCCTTCCGTTCAATGAGTCTGTCCACTCGTAGAGCTTCGTCTTCTATGTCTGACGCTCGGCACTTCGCTAAGTACTCTTTGACCTTCCTGGTAAATTGCCGTTCTTCCATATCTTTTCCAAGCAAAGTTCGTAACCTTTTCTCGGCCTTGGCAATCGGGCCATCGCCGTCTGCCACTTTGGTAAAGGGAGTAATGAAGTCATCGATAATCGGCTTCCGTCTATCATAGATCTCACGGATTGCTTTGTTTACGGGACTGGCAACCTCGTTGAGAAACACCTCACGAAATTCCAGGAATTTCGGGTCGCTATAGAGCAAGTCATTTCGGCTCACAGTAAGGAATTCGTTCATATTTCGGTGGAATACCTCCCCGAACACCCAGTTGCGCAACGGCTTGTCTATCGTGCCTGCGGGTCTTCGTCCCGGACCTGGCTTGTCCAAGAAATCGGAGCTCTTGACTAGGAAGTTCTGGTTTCTAAACCAGAATCCAGTCTCCCGTTCATCTTTCTCATGGTCCGGTTGCAGGTCTTCAGCAACAGTGTAGACGACGTAATAGGCGAAGTTCTTGTCGTCAGAGACCCCCAGCCTTACGTTCTGATTTGGAAACTTGATCCGGCTACTGAATAAGGGGAAATACTTCCATAGCTGGGTGATTTCGCTTGCATCCTCAAGTTCCTCCTGGACGCCGTAGTAGATATCCACAGTCTTGCAGTAATCAGGGTTCTGAAGGAGCTTGACAAGTTCGCTCCGCTTCTTGCCGGTGAGTCTACTAAGGAAGGGCTCCGTTTCATCCACCGTGTGCTTAGTGCGCAAAGGCAGCAGCTGTCTGAGTGCGATTTGGAAGTCCCGACTGCCGATTTCCTCAACAACTTCTTTGTCCATGTCTTCAATAATGATCTCCGTGAAACTGGCAGGGGAGGGCACTGGACTCTCCTTGTCCAGAATACTGTTCACAGCCTGTAACGATGCTTCCCGCCTTGCGTTCTCACCTGCTTGACGCAAGGGTCCAATGAAATCGCTCAGTTCGGAGATACTCCTTTCCTTGTTCGCTTCGCTGAAGATAGACTGAGAGTCAATCTCTAAGTACAGGAGATGCTTGCACCCCTTGGGCTTCGTGAAAAGCTTGACACGTTTACCCAGTTGGAAAATGGATATTAGACCAAGGCCGAAATAGGAGAGCTTTGTTTCCTTAGAATAATCAAACAGACTGGCGCCTATATTCTCGAAGATCTCTTTGAAACGCTTTTCGGAGATCCCAGTACCGTCGTCCAAGATTGATAGTCGTCTATTTGTCTGATCCAAGACGATCACGACCCACGTAGCACCGTTATCCAGAGAGTTCGCCACGGCTTCACGGACCTTTCCTGCAGATGTGGCGTATATTGCGTCTGCGATCGTATGCAGTATGTTGATCTTCACATCAACACGAATGCTTCCTGCTTTGGGTGCTGCCAATCGCTTTGGATTCGAGTGTGACGCCCTCGCCATGTTCATCCTCCTGCAAAGGGTTGACAGTCGCAGGCAAAATGCCCGCTTGAGAGGAGCTGGCCCCATCTTTCGCCGCTCTTACCCTTAACGCCCTCAGTAATTACCATTTTACTAACCTGTACCCTGATGTCAATTCCTTTCTGTTTTGTAAAGAGTTGCGAATTTCAGACAAAAATGCTTTTTCATAAGTCCCATGTAGAGGCCTGAGAACCGGAGAGACCTGTGCTCACAGAACCTTAGAATGTGGACATCGTGGTCTCCGAATCTTGAGCATCGACAAGTAGTTGTTTCCTCTACCTTGGCTACCGACAAGGGTGAGCTTCAGTGGACGCACGTGCGTTCACCGAAGCCTCCACGCCACAGGTGAACGATTCATCCTCCGGGTTTCTCGTTGCATCCAGTTGGCTGATATGCCTCCGGATGTTCTAGAAGCAGGTCTTTTTCCTCGGCTATTCTGTCTGCCTTTCGAGCGTTCTTGTGGGCATGGATATGTGTAGCACCTTTGGACTTTAGACATCGGCTCTGGTCATGAATGTCGATGTCCACTCGATCACCGAGGTCCCCTTGGCCTATGTAAAGGGGCTCCCACATATCGTTCACAAGCTTCGAATAGATGTAGTTGCCGTCTTGTCCCTTGTCCAAGCGGGCAGGGATTGGGTAGATCCAGTACTTGTACTCAACGCCGCTTGCACCCCCCCATTTCACTGAAAGTCGCTCCGCCACGGCCTTCCTCCTGTTAAAGGTTGACTGTACAGGGTTCTCAACACGCGAGAATACTCGGCTGTGAAGGGTTGCGAATCTAGGACAGATTGCTCATTTCGGACGATAACCCGTAAAACTCCGTGAATCTTCCATCCCCGTGATCACGAATCCCTAGAGTCGCCAAGAACACTGTATTTGCTATTTGGCTTCCCCAAATACTCTCGCAGCAAGAAGGACATCGTGGACGTAGTCCTGTGGCCACTCAATTACCTCGGCAAGGGTAGCCTCGTTCACTTTTCGCCCATTTGCCCCAACAAGGGTCATTGCTAATAGATGCTCATCGCTTGCCCTTCCGCCCCTCCGAATCCTGAAGAAGAACTCAGTAAAGAATCGCTCTACATCCGGCCTCAGAGAAACAAGCTCTTTTCCCAGTTCCCCAATTGTCTTTATACCAACTAACTTACAAGCAGTAAGTAACTCTGCGGCAGATGACGTGGCGGGGATGCCGACTCCCAAGTCACGTGCAGTCGCCACAATAGAGATTGCTATTGGAGACCTAGCCACAAACGTGGCAAGACCAGCAAAACTGAGAGGGATATCAGACTCTTTTTTGTCCATGCTAAATCCCTCTTGTGAAGGGTTGCGAATTTCAGATAAACATGCTCATTGAGATTCCCTAACTGTCAAGGGCTGAGAATCTCGAGTTCCCATGCTTGTCGATCCTGCCAATCTGAGTATTGACCTCCATAAATCTTGAAGACTAACACCATGATTTCCGCGTTCTCACAGTTGTTGGCGGTTGTGAATTCCGGACAAAAATGCTCATTTCTGATGATAACATATTCATGGTTGAGAATAGGTAATCTAACCCCAATTGCAGAAGAGGCTAGTTGCCGGATGTCAGGACAAGAGACAGCGCCTGCTTGGCACCGACTCCGTAAATCATATAGCCCGCTGCCGATTTCCCTTTTACACCAATGGGGACATACCATACTATCCCAACTGTTTCCTCGGACCACTGCGGCACACGGCGCTCAGTCCAAGTTCCCAGCGCTGGTTTGCTACGCTCTCCATATAGCGGATTCCTAAAACTAGAGGGCAGTAGACTATTTTCAGACTCAGCAATCTGAACGCCAGTCGCCGGATCGCCAGCGCCGACTTCTACTATCGACAGCGTGGCGGAAGGAGGAGCGGCATGTCCCTGAGCACGAAGCACCTCTGCAACTGTGGCGTTGATTGTAGCAGGGTAGAGACCTTCAGCCATGGTAGAAAAGTCCTCGACTGCCAATTGGACCGTATGCATGTTTGACTTGAGCGATGCCTCTTTTGCCCTTGTCCGCGAAGCAGGAACGGTAAGGATAACGTTCACAGCTACTATGAAAATCGAAAGCGCCGCGAGACCACCACCTATGATCTGGAGAATGTACTTGAGCAGAGCTGGGAACGTACGTGGTTTTGCGGACTCAACCACTACTATTCGTTTCAAATCTGCTATCCTGTTCATACTGAAATCAAGCTGAGGAGCAGACAAAAGAGTAACCTTCACCTTGAACCATTCTCCCACCTTAAACAGAGACTTCGTAAAACCAACCTTTTCTGGTCCCACTACCTCAAGGGCGACGCCAAGGTTGTCTGGATATGTCTCTATGATCTTGGCGTCCACAACGCTAGCATTTGTATTGAAGTGAAATGTCCCGAAGAAGTCCTTAGGGGTTATGTCCAGGTTCCCGGTATTCCTGATCTTAAGCACGAGAACATAAAGCTCTTCTATTTCCTTGCCTCTGTACAAAATAGTCAGTTCTGGGACAGGCTCGGGCACCTCCAGCACTGACGCACTCGCCTCTATGGTTGCCGTGAGTGCCTTGAACTTTCTTGATTTGGCAAAAAAGAAGAGCGCTAAGACTATCCCGATTACGCCCACAAGAAGAGAAAGACTCTTGCTGATTCTTATGATAGCTCTCATCATACCCTAACACCTCTCTACCAAGACTCTCTTACCTGTCATGCGTTGCGAATTTCAGAAAAAATACCCATTTTGGATGCCAAGCTATCGAAGAAAG